>CAZTCA010000009.1:0-24114 GCA_964612405.1 uncultured Pseudomonadota bacterium | reverse complement strand
AGACGGACACAACGTGTCCGTCTCCTTTCCAGCTTTCCTTCTCCGCCAACCATAGTGGGGCCCCGCGAAGAAACAATTCGCGTTGGAGAACCCATGCCATCGCCGTCTGATCTTGCCCCGTATTAGTTTGACATTTTTAACCCTTTGTGTCTAATAACGCATTCAGCGTATAAGGGAGGCATGGATGACTATTCCAAACGTTTGTTCAGCAGAATTTTCTAGTTTTATTCGGTACCCTTTCGAGCCTAAAAGAGACGTTTTTCCGAATGATGCCGCATATCAGGCGGGCATGACCACTTATAATGAGCAGTCCGTTGAGTATAAAAAAGCATGCAAAGTTATCTTTAGCTGTGTTGAAAGTAACGCGAAATGCGGATTTAGTGAGGGGAGATGGGACAACATATTCACTCTAATAACGAACCTCACTTATTTATTAGAAAAGGCTAAAAAGAGCGATGCGCTGGCTAAGGCTAAATTAACTCCAGACGAACTGGATAAAGTCTATACAGCAATAAAAGATATATACTGGCTGGCGATTAGCAAATGCATGTATGATGTCGCCATTTGCGTCATTAACGCGGGAAGGGCCCTTTTTGATTCTAAATCTTCTTCTTCAGCCACCGGCATAAAAGAACTTTCTTCTGCATTGAATGATTATAAGACGATGCCAGATGGTTGGAAAAAAGATGAGATAGTGGAATTGCTAAACAGCCTGTCTGGGATCAGTCCAGAGCAGAATGCGATGATTGTGCTCTTAAAAATGCTTGATATTGACAATTCAGACATTCAGAAGTTGAGCGGCATAAAGCTCCCCGATTAAAATACTCCAGCTTTTTGACGCATGAGCGTCAAATTTCTTGCCATTACTGTCAAAATTCGTTATAAGGGGGTTAATATTTACCCGATAACGCCATATGTTCTTCAACTCTAAGAAAAATGATGGATTAAAAGATAGCGCTCGAGTAAAAGAACTCGAACAGCTGCTCTCCGTTATTGAACGCGGGAAGCAGATGTGGCAGTCCACGTTCGATGCGATCCGCGATCCGGTTGTAATTATCAATGACAATTTTGATATTGAAAGGGCAAACCTGTCCACTGCCCACGTATGCAATAATGAGATCAGGGATCTGATAGGTAAAAAATGTTATAAGATCTTTGCCGGCAGGAAGACTGTTTGTGACGGATGCCCCTTGATTGATTCCCTGGAGAGCAATAAACCCAGCATTTCAAATTTGAACAATCAGATCCATAGAAGGGATTATGAAGTGAGTGCTTATCCTTATCCGGGCGGAGAGGCTAAATCGAGTGCCGCCGTTCTTCATTATCGTGACATCACAGAGGAGAAGAGACTTCAACAGGAAGTAATTCAGCAGGAGAAGATGGCGGCAATTGGAATGTTGGCAGGCGGCGTTGCCCATGAGATCAATAATCCGCTGGGGGGTATTCTGGCTTTCACTCAGCTTATGCTTAGGGATGTGGAAGATAACGATTCCGTAAAATGCGATTTGCAGGAGATCGAACGTGCCGCGTTGAGATGCAAGAAGATCGTTGCAGACCTGTTAGATTTTTCAAGGGTATCATCCGAAAAGGAAAAGAGGTTGATAGATGTCAATGTGTTGATTGAGAAGTTAGTGCCGTTTATTAAAGTGGAGCTAAAGTCCATGAATGTAGATCTGCACCTCGATCTGGATAGTTCAATTCCGAAAGTGTATGGCAATGCGAGCAAGCTTCAGCAGGTTTTTTTGAATTTGATGACAAATGCCTGCCACTCCATGGAGAAGGGCGGAGATTTAGGAATCAGGACGTATTCCAGAAAAAAATATGTCTGTGTTGAGGTGGATGATAAGGGGTGTGGAATTTCCAAAGAGAACATCTCAAAGATTTTTGATCCTTTTTTCACAACGAAAGATCCTGGCAAAGGAACGGGCCTGGGGTTGTCTGTCAGTTATCAGATAGTAAGGGAACATGAAGGTATAATAGAAGTGGAGAGCGAAAAGGGGAGAGGTTCAAAATTCACCGCATGCTTTCCTTTAGCGAAAGCGGGGGGCTGATAAAATGAACGAAGAGACAAACTATAAAGCAAGTGTGATGATTGTTGATGATGAGCTGGCGATCAGAAAGGCGCTGGAAAAATTTCTCTTGAGCCTGAAATACAAAGTCTTCTCCGCGGCCAATGCAGATGAGGCGTTGAAAATTGCCGAGAATGAGGTGATTGACCTGACACTTGTTGACCTGGTGATGCCCGGCATTGACGGGGTGGAGCTGATCAGGAGATTGAAGAATATTGATCAAAAGATTGTCTGTATTGTGATGACGGCTTTTGGGACCATAACAAGCGCCGTTGATGCAATGAAGTCGGGCGCCTATCACTATTTTACCAAGCCGTTTGAGCTTGATGATGTGGAATCGCTCGTTGCAACCGCTCTTGAACACAAATTTCTTAAAGAAGAAAACCGGCTATTAAAACAACAATTAAAGTCCAAATACAGATTTGAGAACATGGTGGGCTTGAGCCCGGAGATGGATCGAGTCTTCGAGCTGATAGACAAAGTTGCTGATACAGACAGTAATATTTTGATCCTGGGAGATAGCGGAACAGGAAAAGAACTCGTTGCGCGTGCAATTCACTATAATAGTAAAAGGGTTGAGGCGCCTCTCGTGATAGTGAATTGTGCGGCCATTCCGGAAGAATTGCTCGAGACGGAACTCTTCGGACACGTCAAGGGATCATTTACAGGGGCCAATGCTACAAAGGCCGGAAGATTTGACGCGGCAAACGGCGGGACAATCTTCCTCGATGAAATTGGTGATATGAGTATGAAATTGCAGGTGAAGATCCTGCGCGTCCTTCAGGAGAGAAAGTTTGAGCCGGTTGGTTCAACTGCAACGCACACTGTTGACGTGCGTGTCATTGCCGCTACAAATCAGGATCTGGAAGTGGCAGTCAGTCAGAAACGTTTCAGAGAGGATCTTTTCTATCGCCTGAACGTGATTCCGGTGAAACTGCCATCGCTTCGGGAAAGAAAGAGTGATATTCCGCTTTTGATTCAGCACTTCATTGAGAAGTATAGCAAAGAAAATAAGAAAAAGATTGATGGGATCAGTCAAGAGGCGATAAATGTTCTGACAAACTACAACTGGCCCGGAAACATTCGCGAACTGGAAAATATGGTGGAGCGCCTCATCATTTTGAAGTTGGGAGGGCAGATTGAGGCGTCTGACGTGCCTGAATTTATTAGACTGGGCACCCCGAAGTCCGTGGATGCTCTTGCAGAAGAATTAGACGGAGACGGTGTGTCGCTCAAGGACGCGGTTGAAGAGTTTGAAAACAAATTGATTGTCAGAGCGCTTGAAAAGACTGCCGGAAATAAAAATAAGGCGGCCGCAATGCTGGGCCTGAACAGAACCACCCTAGTCGAAAAGATCAAGAAGAGAAATATAGAGGGTTTAACAAACAACTAGTATCAGGGGAGTGCCATGTATAAGCCGACTAATCTTTTAATTGTTGATGACGATCCTGCAATTTCAAAGGTGTTTGAAAAACTTGCAAAACAGGAAAAGTGGAGCAGTGTCACCGTTCACAGCGGCGAAGAGGCGATTGATGTGCTGAATAGACAGGTGGTGGAGGTTGCGGTGGTTGACATCAACCTGCCCGGCTATACCGGCATACAGGTGCTGGAGCACGTCAAAAAGGGGAATATTCGAACAGAGATCGTTGTTATAACCGGAGTCGGTTCGATTGAATCCGCAGTCTCCGCTATAAAGCTCGGCGCCCACGATTATCTCACGAAACCGTTTGATGATATCAACAAGGTTACTATCGTAATAGATAAGGCAATCGAAAAATACCGTCTGATGCAGAAGTTGAAGAAGATGGAGGGGATGGATCCGGATAGAACCGCATATGAAGGGATAATAGGAAAATCCAGGAAGATGCAGGAGATCTTCGATCTTATAGAGAATGTAGCGCCGACAAATTCTACGGCGTTGGTATTGGGAGAGAGCGGAACCGGAAAAGAGCTTGTCGCTCATGCAATTCATAGCAGATCGAAACGTGCGAACAAACCCTTTGTTGTAATCAATTGTGCGGCAATGCCGGAATCTCTTCTTGAATCGGAACTCTTCGGTCACAAAAAAGGCTCTTTCACCGGGGCAATTCAGGACAAAAAAGGACTTTTTGAAGAGGCGAATGGTGGGACAATCTTTTTGGATGAAATAGGGGAGGTTGCTCCATCAATCCAGGTCAAACTTCTTCGTGTCTTGCAGGAAGGAGAGGTCCGGGCGGTCGGATCAAATGATACTAAAATTGTAGATGTGAGAGTTATCGCGGCCACCAATAAAGACCTGACCAAGCTGGTGGAAGAGCGTCGTTTTAGAGAGGATCTATATTATAGACTAAATGTAATCTCGGTTCCGCTCCCGGCCTTGAGAGATAGGACAGAGGATATTCCGCTTCTCGCACATTATTTTATCAAAAAATATGCAAAAAAGATGTCGAAGAATGTTGTAAGATTTTCTGTAGATGCTCTTCAGTCTCTTCAGCAGTATAAATGGGTAGGAAATGTCAGAGAACTTGAGAATGTTGTGGAGAGGGCGGTTGTACTTGCGGCAGACGAAGCAATTCAGGCGCGCGATCTTCCGCCGCGTGTTTTAGGGGAATCATTTTATCTGAATGAAAGAGTGGCGGACTTGGATCTCTCCGTCTATAATTATAAAGATGCCAAAGAGCGTGCGTTTGAGGCGTTTAATCAGGCCTATATCACAAATTTATTGAGACAGACGAAAGGGAACATCTCCTTCGCGGCCGCGAAGGCAGGAATGGACCGCAGTAATTTTAAAAAGATTGTTAAGAAATATGATATCGACTTGGAAGAGTATAAAAAGAGGAAGTAGCCTATGCCGAAAGTAATAGTCATCAGGGAGCCAAAGGTCAAAGACGTGACATCGGCTCTAAATACAGAAGATTATAAAATTATTGAGACAGAGCCGTCTCGGGCTATGGCGGTGATAAAGATTGAAGACGTCGAGTGTATTGTGCTCCATCTTGGAAATGATATTAGCTATGTAGATGCTATACTGTCTGAAATAAAGTCGTATGATGATTCAATTCCTGTGATCGTGATTGCGGAGGCGGGAAAAATTGAGGATGCAGTTTCTGTCATGAAGAGCGGTGCGTATGATTTTTTTCAAACACCTATTGACCCAGAGAAACTACGGATATCGGTCAGCAATGCGGCTAGATTGTATAATCTGACAAAGCGTGTCTATCTCCTGGAGAATCAGGTTGGATGGAAAGACGGTTTTGACAATATAGTAGGTCACTGTTCCAAGATGCAGGAGATATTCCAACTGATATCCACAATTGCCAAGAGCAATGCAACGGTGTTGATTTTGGGAGAGAGCGGAACCGGGAAAGAGCTTGTTGCGAAGGCAATACACAACCACAGTTCACGGGTAAACAAAAATTTCATTGATATCAACTGCGGTGCTATTCCGAGAGAACTTTTGGAAAATGAATTGTTTGGTCACGAAAGGGGATCATACACGGGTGCGGATGCGAGATATGTAGGCTGTTGCGAGCGCGCACATAAAGGCAGTCTCTTTTTGGATGAGATTTGTGAAATGGATCCAACTCTTCAGGTGAAAATCCTGCGTTTGCTTCAAGAACGTACATTTTCAAGAATAGGCGGCCACGAAACAATAACTTCAGACATCAGATTTATTGCCGCCACGAACAGGGATATTCAGGAAGAAGTTAAAAACGGAAATTTTAGAGAAGACCTATATTACAGATTGAACGTTGTTCCGATACAGATTCCGCCGCTCAGAGATCGTCCGGAAGATATCCCCATTCTAAGCAAGCGCTTTCTGGAAAAATATAGCACCAAGAACGAAAAGATATTTACGGAGATAGATAATGATGCCTTGGAATGTCTCGTTGGTTACAAGTGGCCCGGAAATGTGAGGGAACTTGAAAATATTATTGAGCGGGTGGTTGTTCTGCACAACGATTCGATCGTTAAGATGAAATATTTACCACCCCAGATTCAAAAGATGCGTGAGGCTGTGGGAGTGCCAAGACCGGTGACTCAATATTTGGGAGACAGCCAGAAAGTGATACCACTAGAGCTTGTGGAAAAATATGCAATTGAAGCGGCGCTCTCAAGGTGTGTCGGCAATGTCAGCGAGGCCGCAAGACAGTTGAAGATTGGTCAGGCAACATTGTATAGAAAAATTAAAGCATATGGATTGAAAGTATAACGGGAGAAAACTATGGATATCAAAGTTGAGAAAAAGGGCGAAATAACTGTGTTGCATTGCAGTGGCAGTCTGGATGCGGAGACTGTTGCGGTGTTCAGAAAGAAGGTTGGCGATCTTTTCGACAAGGGTGTTTATAAATACATCGTCGATGCATCCAATCTGTCATTTATAGATAGCATGGGGCTTGGTGCGTTGATCTCCCTGCTCAGGCGCACGAGGGAGAAAGAGGGCGATGTGAAGACAGTTTCTCTGAGCAAGGATGTCAGGGATATTTTTAATATAACACGCTTGAATAAATTATTTGAAATATATGGTAATGTTGATGAAGCAATGAGTAAATTCCGTTAGGCGAAATTCCATGTTTGAAATGAATTTTCAGATAGATAGTACAACGCATTATCATAGCTTTTTGAGACAGCTGGTGCCGGCATATCTTTGCGTATGCCTGCCAAAGGAAAACAAGGGTTGCTCAAAGGTCAGCGAGAGGATAGGCAATCGATGCTCTCACGCCCTGATTGAGGCGGTTAACAATGCGATATTTCATGCACACAAAGGGAAGGCCGCGAAACCAATAAAGATTAAGATAGTCTGTAATAGTGAGAAGATTGAAATGTCAGTTAAAGATTCAGGAAACGGTTTTCACATGAAAGATGTGCCGGAACCAAAGGTTTACGAAACTCACGGCCGTGGCCTCTTTTTGATCAAGGCTATTATGGATAAGGTCGAATATAGAAAAGGTGTTCTAAAAATGAGTTATATGTTGGAGAAAAAAGATGAACAATAAAGACAAACAGTTATCGGTGCTTCACGATTTGAGCAAGGCCATGATCGGAGTTTCCAGCATGGAGGAGGTGTGCGAGGGGATATTGGCTCGCACCGTCTCCGTGTTGAAAGTGGACAAGGCATCGATCATGAAGCTTGATCCAATTGACGGAACGCTGAAGATAGTTGCCGCCAAGGGGATGCCGAAAGATATTGTCAGCTCATCCAGCGTGAAGATCGGTCAGGGGATAAGCGGCAAGGTTTTTAAATCCAAAAAGCCGCTTTTGTTAAAAAATATAAAATCGTCAAAATATCAGGCCAGAGACAGATATAAATCATCGTCACTGATGTCGGCGCCGGTGACTTTCCCGATGAATGTCGGCGGAAATCCGGTTGGCGTTATCAACGTTACGGACAGAAGAGGGAAGAAGGGATTTACCTCCGAGGATTTAAAGCTTTTGACAACAATTGCAAATCAAACCGCGGCGTATCTGCACTTGTGCGATCTGGCTGATGATGCGCGCCGTAACGAACATCTAAAGAGAGAGTTAGAGGTTGCGCGTGAAATTCAACAGAGGCTTCTGCCCAGACGGATTCCCAAGATGGAGAAATTCGATGTTGCCGGAATGTGTCTGATGGCCCAGAAGGTTGGCGGAGACTATTTTGATTTTGTTGTGAAGGGGAGTGGGCTCCCTTCAATTGTTGTTGCCGACGTTGCGGGGCACAGCATTGGTGCGGCGATGATGATGACTTCATTTAGAAGTGCGGTCAGAACGGACATCTCAAACGCCCTGTCTCCGTCTATCGTTGCAGAAAAGCTAAACGCAATTCTTTATGACGATCTTGTTGCGGCAGAACAATTTATCTCAATGGTTTATGCACAGATTCTAGGAGATTCGATCATCTATACAACGGCGGGGCATCATGCGCCGCTCGTTTACCAAGATGGAAAATTTATTAATTATTCAACCGACGATGATCTCCTTGGCGTGAACAAATTCTCCGAATATCATGAAAAGAGAATCGCCGTTAAGGCGGGGAACATTATCGTTCTCTTCACAGACGGTCTTGTAGACGCGGCCAGAAAATCGGGAGAGAGATACGGCATTGAAAGGGTGAAGGATTATATTTCTAAAAACAGTGATAAGAGTTCAGAGACATTGACGGATGGTCTCTGCGGAGAAGCCAGACGTTTCATTGGCAGACAGGCGCTGAAAGACGACGTCACTGTTGTTGTGCTCAAGGTCAAAGAATGAAATATCAGGACGCGTTATCACATCTAGACTCTCTTCAGTCATCTAATATCGTTTTAGGAACAGAGAGGATTGGTGCGGCTGTCGAGGCGATGGGGCATCCTGAGCGCGCGTATCCGAGCGTCATCATTGCCGGAACGAACGGCAAGGGTTCAACTGCGGCATTTCTGGAATCGATATTAAGACATTCCGGCAAAAAGACAGGCCTCTTCACGTCCCCGCATCTGGTTGATGTTCGTGAACGAATTCAGATTAACCGTGAGTTGATTTCAGAAGAAAGTTTTGCAGATGTCTTATGCAATGTAATGAAAACCAACGCACCAACGCACCAACGCACCAACGCACTAACATACTTTGAATTTCTAACCGCAATGGCCTTCCAGTGCTTCACGGATCAAAAAATTGACTATGCGGTTCTTGAGGTTGGCCTTGGCGGAAGATTTGATGCCACAAATGTTGTAACTCCGGCCGTCAGTGTGATCACGCGTATTGCTATTGATCATCAGAAACATCTTGGGAAGACGCTTCCAGAGATCGCGTTCGAAAAATGCGGAATTATCAGAGACGGCGTTTCGGTTGTGACTGTGGATCAGGAACCTGCGGCGATGGATGTGATAAGAAGGGTGGCAAATGAGAAGGGCTCCGATATCCACGTTGTGAGCCCTCATGAAATTAAATGGGAACTCGGCCTTGTAGGTAGACACCAGGAAGAGAATGCCGCACTTGCAGTGCGGGCCGCAGAGATCGGGGTTCGGAGTTCAGAGTTCGGAGTTCGTGACGAATCACTAATTGCAACTGCGCTTCTTTCCACAAAATGGCCCGGACGACTTGAGACCGTTTCCGAAAAACCGTTAGTCGTTCTTGACGGTGCACACAATCCAAACGGAGCAAAGGCACTAGCGAGATATATTGTCGAGTCATTGCGAGGCCATGGGCCGAAGCAATCTAGTGCGCTGGATTGCTTCACTCACGTTCCCGCCACTGAAACGTTGGCGGGCAGGCGCAATGACAAGCCACATGTAATCATTCTTTTAGGGATCCTTGCAGATAAAGATATCAACGGGATAATTGCTCCCCTGAAAGAGGCCGCAGATGAGTGGATTCTTGTGAAACCGAGAAATCACCGCGCCGAAGACCCTAAGATGATCGCTGAGATTATCAATTCCGAAAAAACTCGTATCATTGAAGATATCCCAACAGCAATCGGAGAGGTGACATCATCAATGTCTCCGGATTCTGTTCTCATTATCACCGGATCTCTCTACACCATCGGCGAAGCCAAACGATATTTTACAATCTAGCCGCCGGTGGCATGGCCCTCCATAGTCTGTAATGGTAACTGCGTCAGGTAATCGCGTTCGCTGATTTCGTACGGTCTCGTGTTTTGCTCGCCTTAAGCAACTCGCCCTCGGCATGAGACACCAGGGGTCAGACCCCCAGCGTCTCATTTCAGAGATATGAGACGCTGGGGGTCTGACCCCTGGTATTCCGTCGGCTGTAGGGGGCTCTTGACTTAATCCGCAATCCTTACTACTTAACCCCAGTCTATCTGGCCCGCCACTAAGGCGTTGGTGGGTTCAAGATGCTGTAACACTCGCTGCTCAAGAAAATTGATCAGCTCGTTAACAGCATCTAGAAAGGTGTTATGGGTATGTCTATAAGGCCAAGGAGGCTCAGATCCAATGCGGTTTTGCGGAGGATGGTTGCCGAGACGCGTGTTTCTGCCGATCAGTTGATCCAACCCGCATTTATCGTCCCCGGAAGCGGGGTTAAAGAAGAGATTAAATCGATGCCGGGTCAGTGTCGCTTCTCAGTGGATACAATCGGAGCCGAGGCTCGTGAGATTACAAAGGCCGGCGTCCCCGCAATGATCCTCTTTGGCGTGCCTGAGAAAAAAGACGAAAAAGCAAGTGGTGCCTATGCAAAAGACGGAATTGTTCAGCGGGCGATTGCCGCGATTAAAGAAGCGGTTCCGGAGATGTATGTGATCGGAGATGTCTGTCTGTGTGAATATATGTCGCATGGGCATTGTGGTATCGTAGACGTCGACAGGTCTACAGGTCTGCAGGTCCACAAGTCGTATACTATAAAAAATGACGAAACTTTAGAGTTGTTAGCCAAAACCGCTGTCTCGCAGGTAAAAGCCGGAGCTGATATGGTTGCACCGTCGGACATGATGGATGGCCGCGTTCGTGCAATCAGGACCGCGCTTGACGGTGAAGGTTTTGTCAATACCCCCATCATGAGTTACGCCGCGAAATATGCATCCAGTTTTTATGGGCCTTTCCGCGATGCGGCAGAAGGTGCGCCGAAATTTGGCGACAGAAGAACCTATCAGATGGATCCTCCGAATGTGCGTGAGGCGATAAAAGAGGTGAAGCTGGACGTGGAAGAGGGGGCCGATATTATTATGGTCAAGCCGGCGCTTGCATATCTTGATGTAATAGCGCGTGTTCGTGATGAGATCGATCTTCCGATCGCCGCCTATAATGTCAGCGGTGAGTACTCAATGATAAAGGCATCTGCCGCAAAAGGCTGGATCGACGAGACAAGGGGGACGATTGAGGTCCTCACCTCCATCAGGCGCGCAGGCGCAGATATCATTATAACTTATTTTGCAAAAGATATAGCAAAGGCGCTGTAAATTTCTTCATGTCAGAAAAGATCTATCTAATCGATGGAACGAATTATATCTTCAGAGCGTATTACGCAATCAGGCATCTGTCGACCTCCAAAGGTTTTCCAACAAATGCGATCTATGGTTTTACCAACATGCTGTTAAAATTGATTCGTGACGAAAAACCTACACACCTTGCAATAGTATTTGATTCCGGAAAGCCATCATTCAGAGAAGAGATATATCCCGAGTATAAAGCAAATCGTGACGAGCCGCCGGACGATCTCCAGCCGCAGTTTGAACACATACCGCGCGTTGTCAGCTCGCTCAACATCCCTCATATATCGATGGAGGGTTATGAGGCAGATGATGTGATCGGAACGCTTGCAAGACGTGCCGAAAAAGATGGCAAAGAAGTAGTGATTGTAACCGGCGACAAAGATTTCATGCAGTTAGTGAGCGATAAGATCACTCTCCTTGATACAATGAAGGAGAAAATCATCGGCATCAAAGAGGTTGAAGAGAAATTTGGGGTGAAACCGGAGCAGGTCGTAGATGTTTTGGGGCTTGCCGGAGACTCTTCAGATAATATCCCGGGCGTTCACGGAATCGGTCCAAAAACCGCACAGAAATTGATTCAGGAACACGGGACAATTGAAGAGCTGATTGATAATGTTGACAAGCTGGAGGGCGAGCTCAAAGATAAAATAAAGGAATATAAGGATGACGCAATCCTTTCCAAAAAACTTGCGACAATTCACACAGATGTTGAGTTAAAGATGAAGTGGGATGAGTTTGGAGTCAAAAAACCGAAAGAGAAAGAACTGCATGACATCCTGAAGGAATTTGAATTTTCAACTCTGCTTTCTGAGCTTGCTCCGAAAGAGAACCTCAAACAGGATGGATATAAACTCATAACAACAGCCAAAGATTTCAAATCGCTCTGTGATGATCTCAAAAAGGTGAAGAGTTTTGCCTTTGATACAGAAACCACATCTCTAGACCCGATTCGCGCCGATCTGGTTGGTATATCTTTTTCTTGGAAGGCGGGGGAGGCGGCGTATATCCCGGTAGGCCACACGGGGCTCGATTCAATCGGACAATTAAAACTCGAAGATGTGTTAAAAGAACTGCGGCCGATATTTCTGGATAAAAATATAAAAAAAATCGGACAAAATCTCAAATATGATATGGCAGTTCTGGCCAAATACAATGTTGATGTTGAGCCGATTGAGTGTGACACGATGATTGCATCTTATGTGATCAATCCTGCCGGTGCGCACGGACTCGACGACATGGCGCAACAGTATCTCGATCACACAACCATCAAATATAAGGACGTGACCGGCAAGGGGAAGAAGGCGATAAATTTTTCAGATGTGGAAATAAAAACGGCCTCTGTATATGCCTGTGAGGATTCGGATGTGACACTTCGTCTTGCACAAATTCTTTTCCCACAAATCAAGGGATCGGATCTGGAAAAGATTTTCACTGAAATTGAGATGCCGCTCATGCGCGTTCTTTTGAAAATGGAGCTGGCAGGTGTGAAGGTTGATGCAGGCCTCCTAGTGCAGATGGGAAGGAAATTCGGGGGAGAATTAAAAAAGATTGAAGAAGCAGTTTATGAAGAGGCCGGAGAGAAGTTTAATATCAATTCGCCCAAACAATTGGGTGCGATCCTCTTCGATAAGCTCGGACTTCCGGGTGCGAAGAAAACGAAGACGGGATTTTCAACAGATGTCGATGTCCTGACAAATCTTGCGGCGCACCATAAACTCCCTGAGATGATCCTTGAATATCGCTCGCTGGCGAAGCTCAAGAATACATATATCGATGCTCTTCCGTCACTTATAAATCCGAAGACCGGACGCATCCATACCGATTTCAATCAGACGGTTGCTGAAACAGGAAGGCTCTCATCGAGCGACCCAAATCTTCAGAATATTCCGATCAGGACCGAAATTGGCAGGTCGATCAGAGAGGCATTTATTGCCGAGCCGGGGTTTGTCCTCATGTCGGCGGATTATTCTCAGATTGAACTAAGAATCTTGGCGCATATTGCCGAAGATAAAGGTCTGATTGAGGCGTTTAACAATGGAGTAGATGTTCACGCAATGACCGCCGCCGGGATCTTTGGCGTGGAACCGGATAAGGTGACAAGCGAGCAGAGATCGGTTGGAAAGACGGTCAACTTTGCAACGATATACGGGCAGACGGCGTTTGGTCTCTCAAAACAGTTGAAGATTAATGCAGGAGTTGCGGCAGAGTATATAGATAACTATTTCAAAAAATATCCGGCGGTGGCCTCATATCGCGAAGAGGTGATAACAAAAGCAAAGAAGCAGGGATATGTTGAAACCCTTTTCAGCAGGCGCAGGTTTGTTCCCGACATAAATAGTAAAAACGGAAATATCCGCCAATATGCGGAGAGAATTGCATTCAATACAATCTTTCAAGGGACCGCGGCTGATATAATAAAGATGGCGATGATTGATGTGGATAGGGGGCTTAGAGAGGTGTCGAAAAAAGCCCGAATGATTATCCAGGTTCACGATGAACTGATTTTTGAGATTCCAAAGGCCGATACAAAGAAGGTCGAAGAATTTATCACCAAAGAGATGTGTGGCGTTGCAAAGCTAAATGTTCCGCTTATTGTGGATGTAGGCACCGGAAATAATTGGTCAGAATGTCATTAAAGTTTAAACTGGAAAACTGAATCACCGATCTGGATCAGATCGCCGTCGCCAAGGACATGTTCTTTCACACGCTCATGATTTACGTATATGCCGTTTGAGCTGTTCAGATCCAGTATCATAAAATCATTGCCGGCCTGTTTGATGACTGCGTGCTGACGGCTCACCTTTGCGTCTTTCAACGCGACCATATTTGTATTGGCCCTGCCTAGAGTACTCTCTTTCTTGAGCGGGAAATTTTTGCCTATAAGCGGTCCTTCGATTGCAATGATTCGAGCCGCCATGACAGCCTTCTTGGTCGTTTCGGAGATGCTGGGCGATGTTGGTTTATTCTCGGGCGGCTGATCCGGTGAAAAATAGTCTCCGCCTTCCTGGTTTATATCAAAGTCTGAAGTGTTCTTTTCATGAACCTCTGCCGGTGAATCCAACTCATCCGTCAAAATATTTTTATCGACCACGGAGGGTTCTGTTACATCTGTCAAGCCCTCTTCGTTTGCAAATATCGCTTCATAACGCTCAATATTGGCCGCCACAGCCGCAAGAATCTTCTCGAACTTGCCGATCTTTGAGGATTCCTCTTCTGCAATCTCCTGAAATTTATCATTGTCGTATTCGCCAATATGGCTTCTGAATTTGATCTCTTCAAGCCTCTCTTTATGCTGTTCCAGATTTGTAGTTATCTTTGCCCGCGTTTCATAAAGAGATGCCAGTTCTTTGTCTATATCGGTCTTTTTCTCAAGGAGGGCGTTGGTCACCTCGTTTAGCTTGATGACATAATCTTCCTTCACCTTCTGATAGATCTTGGGACTGACATTCTTCTTTTTTGAGTCGATCTGCTCAATTCTCTCACGGACGAGACGCCTCTCCTGCTTGATTTTGGTCGCCTCCTCAAGAAGGGCTTGGTTAATGGGAAACTGGATATCGTTATTGTTTGTCATGCCTTTTTAGATAACAAAATTAAGGAGATATAGCAAATGGAAATGACTGCGCACTTTACAGACCCCCAATATAAAAGTAAAGGCCGCTAGCACCATTGCTAACGGCCCTTGAAAAGGGGGTTTAGTCAGCTCATTTTCTGAGCCTTCTACTTATGTTATCGGGTGGGACCACCCCCAAAGTTGCTTGCCGGATGAATTATTTATATTTGCCGATAGGCCCATAAAAACATTGCATTTTTGACAGGTTTTGAGTAAGCCGCACGCAGGTTCTAAAGTAAGGAGGGCTCCTTATGGGATCGACATTTCAAGAGCGCGTCAAAGAAGCGGTCGATTTTTTGAAAGAGAAAGTAAAACTGCAGCCATCTGTAATGGTGATTTTGGGCAGTGGCCTTTCTTCGTTTGTAGATCAGATTCAGGTTGAGACCAACCTCGCATTTTCAGAAATTCCAAATTTTCCTCAGTCAAATGTTGCGGGACATGCCGGAAGAGTTTTGTTCGGTTCAAGAAGCGGTGTGCCGGTTGTGGTAATGCAGGGAAGGGCGCACTATTACGAAGGTTACGACATAACCGATATCGCATTTGCAGTGCACGTGTTTCACCTCATGGGATGCAAGACGCTGATTGTTACGAACGCATCCGGTGGCATCAACACGGCGTTTACGTCCGGTGATATAATGCTCATCACTGATCATATCAATTTTATGGGAACGAATCCGCTCAGAGGAATCGGTCCGGTCAATCCCAAAAACCAATTTCCGGACATGACAAATGCCTATACCAAACAACTCCAGCAGACAGCCATAAATATTGCCGATAGTCTTGGAATAAATTTGAGAGAGGGCGTCTATCTTGGTGCCTCCGGCCCCAACTATGAGACAAAGGCAGAGATCAAAATTTTCCGCCAGTGGGGCGCTGATGCGGTGGGAATGTCGACGGTTCCGGAGGTAATTGTTGCAAACTATCACAGGATGCAGGTCTTGGGGTTGTCCTGTATTGCAAATCTTGCCGCAGACATGTATGTCGGAAATATGAACCATGCCGAGATTCTCAAGAACGTTGAAGAAGCGGGTTCAAAGCTTGCAAAGATCATTGGTGGTGTGATAGACCGTATGGGAAATGTTGCACAGCCGCAGGAAGCCAAAACTCAGTAGAAAAATCCGAATAGGAACCCGTGGTTCGCCACTTGCCCTTTGGCAGACGCGTCACGTTATCGGAATTCTCAAAAAATCACATCCTTCAATAAATTGTGAAGTAGTTATCATCAAAACGAGCGGCGATAGTTTTTCTAATCTAAAAAAGAGAAGCCAGAAATCTCAAGTTGCGGGCCATAAGTATGCCGGCAAGGGGCTCTTTGTGAAAGAGATAGAAGAATCTCTGCTGTCCGGCGCAATTGATATTGCCGTTCACAGCATGAAAGATGTTCCGGCAGAGATTCCAAAAAAATTACAACTGACGGCTTTTTTAAAGAGGGAAGATCCGTTCGATGTATTTATATCCGAAAAGTATTCATCCCTGAAAGATATGCCGGTCGGGTCAACGGTTGGAACAAGTTCTCCAAGAAGAGCGGCGCAGGTCTTATCAGAGAGACCTGACCTGATCATCCTTCCGCTGAGAGGGAACGTCGGCACCAGACTCGGAAAAATTAATGAAGGTTATTGCGATGCAACAATCCTTGCCGTCGCCGGCCTGGAACGGCTGAAACGGTTGAAACGGCTAAAACGGTTGGAACGGCTGAAACGGTTTGTCTCATCTGCGGGGCAGGGGATCATCTGTATTGAATCACGCGCGGGCGACAACGAACAGAACGCGATATTAAAAAAACTACTCAATCATCCCAAGTCTGAAAGAGAGGCACTTGCGGAGCGCACTTTTTTGCAAACAGTTGTCGGTGATTGCCATACGCCGATTGCCGCAAGGGCAATATTCAAAGGTGGCAAGATCAGTCTGACAGGTTTTGTTTCAAGTCCGAGCGGAAAGACGACAATGTTAAAAAAGGGATCATCAAAAGATCCAATTTCTCTTGGAGCCAATCTTGCATCATCCTTTATTAAGGCAGGTGCGAGAAAGATAATGAACAGCAGAGAAAAAAGAGAAATTATGTTTACCGGATTAAAGGGGACAATGCATTCCCTAAAGAACATTTATAAAACGAATGGTATCAAGGTTGTTGAATTGCCATTAATTGAAATCAAACCGCCTTCGGATGGGTACAGAAGTTTGGATCGGGCGATTGCCAATATTCAAAGTTATGATTGGGTTGTATTTACCAGCCGCAACGCCGTTAATCCCTTTTTGAATTGCCTTAACCGCTGGAACGGCTGGAACCGCTGGAACGCCGTGCCTGCCGGCAGGCAGGGCTGGAACGGCTCCAAGGTGGCCGCAGTCGGCCCATCCACTGCAGATGCGCTCAGGTCAAAAGGGGTGAGGGTGAATCTAATTTCAAAGGCCCACAGCTCAGAGGGTTTGGCAGAGGCTATTAAGAAATTTAAGATGAGAGGAAAAAGGGTGCTGTTCCCTCGCGCAAAAGAAGGCAGAGACGAGTTGGCCCGAGCGTTAAGAAAACAGGGTGCGCGGGTGGATGTGGTTGAAGCGTATAGAACGGTTCCTAAAAAAATAAACACCAGGAAAGTACCGAACGTTGTTGTATTTACTTCCCCGTCAACTGTTGATGCTTATATTAAAAATTTTGGGAAAAGAAAAGTGTTTGCTGTTTGTATTGGTGAAACAACAAAGAGACATGCGATGAGAAAAAGGATTATTCAGGTTCTTTCTTAGGCACCGACATTGATGGTTTTATAGTTATTACTCCCGTCCCCTCAACTTCAGCAAAACCGAGCCCCTCATCTCTCACGGTATATTTTGGAACGGTAAATTTAACAGTTGTAGTCTTTGTTTTGTCAAATTCGGCAACAAGTTTGGACATTGGCGGATCAGATTTTGACAATGCATTGTTAATCCAGAGTTCCGGATTCCCCCTCGTATTGAATTTAGCCTTTGTTTGATCCAAAAAAGTGCAGAAAGATTCCCAATCCTCCAACAATTGTCCTTTGATCGAGACGTCAAGATTGAGCTCGTCTTCACCGCTCAAGTTATAAATCACTTCATATGGAGCCGTCGCAACCGTCACCTTTAACATGCATTCAAACGCGGTTGACTTGGCTAGATAGCCGCTGATGTCAGTTGCAACCTTTGCCATTCCCTTGATTCTGCCGGCCTTAGTTTTAATATTGCCGCCGAGGTTGAGGTGATATTTTACCTGATATGAATCGGGAGAACTTTCAAATGTATAACTGACTATCACAACAGAATCGACTTCCAGCTTGCTGTTTATCGGCATCTTCTCCAGCTCTTCCGGGTCAAGCGCGCTGAGCTCGTCCTGATAATCTTCATCGGTGATCTCCTCAGCGGCGTTTATCTCATTATCTTGTGTAGCATCAGCCTCATCGTCTTTCGGTGCAATGTCCGGGAGCTTCATCCCTTGAGTCGGCAGATCCTCCTCAAAGAAGTCATCTTCAAAGAATTCTTCGTCTTCCTCACCTTCGGCCGCATACACGTGCAGAACTGCAAAGAAGACGAGTAGGATAGATAATATGATGAATAATCTCTTCATAATTAGACAGAAGGGGAATCTATGGTAAAATAATTTAAAATTAAAGAGGAATTAAGTAATCTCTGAAAAATTGTTATTTTCGCTGTCATTGCGAGCGGAAGCGAAGCAATCCAGCGCAACTACCTGTATTCACTGGATTGCTTCGTCGGCTTTGCCTCTTCGCAATGACATGCGCGGAGAATTTTTCAGAGCTTCCACTTAAGTGATTTTATAGACTTGCATAAATAACCTCCCTCATATATAGTGCCTCCATCTTTGAAAATGTGGCAAAGAACCCAATAATATCAATATGATACCAAGATACTCAAGGGAGTTGGTGTCTCATATCTGGGCAGACGAGTTCAGGTATAAGACGTGGCTGAAAATAGAGCTATTGGCCTGTGAGGCCTGGACCAAACTCGGCAAAATTCCTCCAAAATCACTTGCTGTGATCAAAAAGAAGGCTCCATCCTTCAATATCAAAAGAATTCCTGAAATCGAGGAAACGGTCAAGCATGACGTGATTGCTTTTTTGACAACAGTCTCTGAGGCTGTGGGTCCGGATTCCCGTTTTATTCATGTTGGAATGACTTCGTCCGATGTTCTGGACACAGCATTCGCATTTCAGTTGAAAACGGCCGCGGACGTTATTGTCGATGATGTTGGCAATCTGCTTAATGTTCTGAAAAAACAGGCGCAAAAATATAAAAATCTTCCATCGATTGGTCGTTCACACGGAATTCATGCGGAGCCGACATCTTTTGGAATTAAATTCGCTCTTTGGTATGCGGAATTTGAAAGACACTTGAAGAGGCTCAAAGATGCCAGGGAAAGTATCGCGGTTGGAAAGATCTCCGGTGCGGTCGGAACATTTGCCAACGTTCCTCCTCAAATAGAGGAGCACGTCTGCAAAAATATGGGGTTGAAGCCGGAGCCGGTTTCGACTCAGGTAATCCAGCGTGACAGGCATGCACATTTTTTCACAACATTATCTTTAATTGCCTCATCAATTGAAAAGATTGCTCTGGAGATCAGACATCTTCAGAGGACAGAGGTTTTGGAGGCCGAAGAATCTTTTACAAAAGGTCAAAAGGGGTCTTCCGCAATGCCTCACAAAAAGAATCCGATCCTCTCGGAAAATCTGACAGGTCTTGCGCGTGTCGTTAGATCGAATTCAATAGCGGCAATGGAGAATGTTGCGTTGTGGCACGAGCGGGATATTTCTCACTCGTCGGTTGAAAGAGTTATCGGACCCGACTCGACAATCCTTGTCGATTTCATGCTCTCAAGGTTGACGGATCTTCTTGACGGACTTGTGGTCCACGAAGGGGCGGTAAAAAATAATCTGAACAAACTGGGCGGGCTGATAAATTCACAGAGGGTCATGCTGGCATTGACAGGGGCCGGAATGTCACGCGAAGATGCATATAAAATTGTGCAGGAATCTGCCATGAAGGTTTGGGAAGATGTTCGTGCCGGCAACAAAGCAGATTTCAAAAAACTTTTGAGCGGAAATACAAAGGTGAAAAAAATCCTGAGCGAGAAAGAATTAAGCGCGCTTTTTGATGTGAAATATCATTTGAAACATGTTGATACTATTTATAGGAGAGTCTTTGGTTCGCATTAGTATTTACTAACGAACCAACGCACTAACGAACCAACGAACCAAATGGGAAGCGTCAAAGATCTAAAAATTATTCAAAAACCGACTAAGGAGAAATGTGGCCGGGGTCAGTTCACATTCTCTGACAGATATTCCGTCTTTGATTGGGGAGAGATGCCCGATCTAATTGATGGAAAAGGCGCCGCACTGTGTGTTACATCGGCATATTTTCTGGAGAAGCTGGAATCGTTAGGCATTGGCACCCACTATGTTGGCGTTGTTGAGAGTGGCCGCGCAAAAAGGTTATCGGATCTTGAGAAGCCGCAATCCTCCATGGAAATAAACCTCGTTCGTATCGTCAGGCCGAAACTTGATGGCAATAAGTATGATTATTCAGTTTATAATAATGAAAAGACAAACATGCTGATTCCGCTTGAAGTGATTTACAGAAATTCACTTCCCGAGGGATCGAGCGTATTCAAGAGGCTCAAGAACGGAAGTTTGAAGCTTTCCGATATTGGAATGACTGAGATGCCCGCGCCCGGAACCGTCCTTGATAAGCCGCTCTTTGATGTATCCACAAAACTTGAAGCGACCGACAGATATATGGACTGGAAAGAGGCGGGACAAATCTCAGGCCTATCAGGAAAAGAGATTGAAGAGATGCGCAAGTCGCTCTTTACTATCAATGATATGATATCAAAAGAGGCAAAGAAGGTCGGCCTCGCGAATGAAGACGGAAAAGTGGAATTCGGTTATGACGAAAATAGAAAGCCGATCCTGCTGGATACGCTCGGCACGCTGGATGAGTGCAGGTTCACATATAAGGGAATGCCGGTGAGTAAAGAAGTTTTCAGGTTGTATTACAGAAAAACTGAGTGGTATAAGGATGTCGAAGATGCAAAGAAGGCCGGCGGGGTCGATTGGAAAAAACTGGTCAAAAAGGGTCCTGAAAAACTTCCCAAAGAATTCAGTGAACTGGCATCCAATATGTATAAGGCAAGTTGTAATGAGATAACAGGGAGAGAGTGGTTTAAAAATACTCCTCCGCTGTCTGAGACATTAAACAGTATCAGGAAATTTATTTAGAGAGGGACAAATATGATAGCTAAAGTATACGTTACGTTAAAGTCCGGCGTTCTTGATCCTCAGGGAAAGGCAGTGAAACATTCTCTGGCAACGTTAGGGTATAATGAAGTTGAAGATGTACGTGTTGGAAGGCTGGTTGAACTAAAAATAAAGGACGATTCAAAAGAGGGTGCTAAAGAGAGGATAAAGAAGATGTGCGAAGACCTCTTGGCCAATACCGTAATAGAAAGTTATAAATTTGAAATTGTTTAGTCGGTTGAGCCGGTTGTGTCAGTTGAGTCAGTTAGGTCAGTCAACAGACCAAACGGACTAAACGGACTAAACGGACTAAACTGAAATATGAAATTCGGCGTAATCGTTTTTCCAGGTTCAAATTGTGATCGTGACTGTTTCCATGCCGCGAGCGGCGTTTGCGGACAGGACGCTACTTTTCTTTGGCATAAGGATACGGATCTAAAGGGCGTGGATTGTATTATTCTCCCCGGCGGGTTTTCCTACGGTGATTATTTGAGGAGCGGTGCAATAGCAAAACAGTCTCCGATCATGAAGTCTGTGATAGATTTTGCGAATGGCGGAGGATGGGTGATCGGAATCTGCAATGGTTTTCAAGTTTTGACCGAGGCGGGTCTTCTCCCGGGCGTTCTAATGAGAAATACGTCGCTCACATTCATCTGCAAACACATTCAGTTGAAGGTTGAAAATAATAATACAATATTTACAAAGAAATATAAAAAGGGCGAAGTAGTGACAATTCCCATTGCCCACAATGACGGTAATTATTTTTGTGACGAAGTGACACTAAAGAGGCTTGAGGCGAACAAGCAGATTGTTTTCAAATATCACGGAGAAAATCCGAACGGTTCTCTCGCCGACATTGCAGGCATTGTCAACGAGAAGGGGAACGTCCTCGGGATGATGCCGCATCCGGAAAGAATCAGCGAAGATATTCTTGGCGGTACAGACGGGATCCGGTTATTTGAATCGCTGATTGAGAGTGTGAACAAATGAGACAAGATACAAAAGTTACTCCAGAGGTTGTAAAACAGCACGGCCTTTCAAAAGATGAATATTCAAGGCTGAAAGATATTCTGGGCCGCGAGCCGAATATCTCCGAACTTGGAATATTTTCTGTTATGTGGTCGGAGCATTGTTCATATAAAAGCTCCAAGTCGCATCTGAAAAAGCTCCCGACATCCGGTCCGTATGTCGTTCAGGGCCCCGGTGAAAATGCGGGCATAATTGATATTGGCGACGGTCTTTGTGTTGCGTTCAAGATGGAATCGCACAATCATCCTTCATTTATTGAACCGTTTCAGGGTGCCGCCACCGGAGTCGGCGGAATTCTTCGTGATGTCTTCACAATGGGCGCGCGTCCAATTGCGAACCTGAACTCCTTGAGATTCGGGGCCGCGAGTCACAAGAAGACACCGTATCTTGTAAAGGGTGTCGTTGCCGGAATTGCGCATTATGGAAACTGCATGGGAATTCCGACGGTCGGAGGAGAGGTTTTCTTTGACGAATCTTATAACGGAAATATTCTAGTCAACGCCTTCACGGCGGGAGTTGTGAAAAAGGATAAAATTTTCAAGGGATTTGCAAGCGGAGTTGGCAATCCAGTTGTCTATATCGGATCAAAGACGGGGCGTGATGGAATTCACGGCGCAACGATGGCGAGTGATGTTTTTGGAAGCGGAAATGAAGAGAGGCGCCCGACTGTTCAGGTCGGAGATCCGTTCACTGAGAAATTATTATTAGAGGCATGCCAGGAAATTTTTGAATCGGATGCCGTTGTTGGAATTCAGGATATGGGAGCGGCCGGTCTCACCAGTTCTTCATTTGAGATGGCATCCCGCGCCGGAACCGGGATTGAGATGGATCTAGATAAAGTTCCGCTCCGTGAAGAGGGGATGACGCCATATGAAATCATGCTCTCTGAATCACAGGAGAGGATGCTTGCGATTGTTCAAGATGGCCGCGAAAAAGAGATTCTGGACGTATTTGAAAAATGGGATCTTGAGGCGGTTGTTGTCGGGCGCGTGACGGATGACGGCATAATGAGAATTCGCCAGAAGGGGGAGATTGTTGTAGAACTCCCGATTGCTCCACTTGCACATGCGGCACCCGTATATGAAAGGCCGATCAAGAGACCCGCATATCAGGACAAGGTGCAGAAGCTTCCAAAAATAGAAGAACCGAAAGATTATAATGATGTCTTTAAGAAACTTATCTCATCTCCGAATTTATCGAGCAAGAGCTGGGTCTATCATCAATATGATCACATGGTGGGTACAGACACGGCCGTTCTTCCGGGGAGTGACGCCGCTGTGCTCAGAATAAAAGGGACAAATAAGGGGATCGGGCTCACATCCGATTGCAATTCAAGATGGTGTTATCTGGATCCATACTGGGGAGCCGCACTTGCAGTTGCAGAGTGCGCAAGAAATTTGGCCGTTAGCGGTGCCGAGGCGCGTGCAATTACCGATTGTCTGAATTTTGGGAATCCGGAGCGTCCGGATATTATGTGGCAGTTTGAACAGGCATGTCTCGGAATGGCCGAGGGTTGTAAAAGATTTGAGACTCCGGTTGTCTCCGGCAATGTAAGTTTTTATAATGAGACGGGGAGTGATGCGATCTATCCAACTCCTTCGATTGCAATGGTTGGTGTGCTTGAGGATATTACTCATCACTGTACACAATTTTTCAAAGACGAAGGCGATGTAATAATTCTTCTTGGCGAGAACACGAATGAGATTGGCGGAAGTGAGTATTTGAAACAGATTCACGGTGTGACCGCCGGCACTCCTCCGACACTCGATTTTGATAAGGAGAAGAGGTTACACAAAGCAATTCTTTCGGCAATCAAGAGGGGGGTTGTGAAATCGGCGCATGATATCAGCGACGGCGGTTTTGCAATTGCTCTTGCGGAATGTTGCATGAAAGATTCCGGTGCTGTTACAGGCGCGAAGGTGGAATTGAAAGATAAGATAAGATCAGACACTTTGCTATTTGGCGAGGCACCTTCAAGGGTAATCGCCAGCTGTGCGCCTGAGAATGTTGATCTGCTTTTGAATATTGTAAAGGCGGCCGGTTGTCATGCAGAGAAAATAGGAACTGTCGGTGGCAAGGAGTTGAAGATAAATAATTTAATAAACGTTGATATTAATGAAATGTTCAAGCTTTGGAGTGACACCATGACTGGTATAGTGAATAGTAAATACACTAATCACTAAACACTGGCCACCAATCACTGTATTATATGTGCGGAATAGTCGGAATATATAATCATCCCGAGGCGTCAAATCTGGCGTA
>CAZTCA010000008.1:16086-24833 GCA_964612405.1 uncultured Pseudomonadota bacterium | reverse complement strand
TTTTCGATCCAAAATATTCATCACAAAATGTATGACGTCTTCGATCTTGTGGTAGGGTTTGTGTAAAATATGGAAGTGTGGGTTGTCCAGATTGAAGCGTTTTAGATTGCAATCATATGTGGTGGTTAGAATTATCCGTGCCTTGGGGTTCTTTTTGTGCACCATCTCTGCCAGCCTGAAACCGTCAATATCGTCCATGACAACTTCACTTATCAGTAGGTCGATTTTTTCGTCCTTGGCAATCTTATAGGTGTTGTTTGAGTCGTTGGTTAAACAATAACTGCAATTATCCATTCCCCTGAAAACCTTCTCCCAAACCTTGAGATAGGTCGGATTCTCATCCACAATAACCACCTTTAACTTATTGTTTTTATGACCTTTTTTCTTTATAGGAAATTTCGATCCCATATTTCATCTCCTGTCTATTTTACATAGCAAGCCTCATGCCAATTGAGTTGGGAGTTGGGAGTTGGGAGTTGGGAGAAAAAAGCCAATAAATTTAAGTAGTTATATGAGGCAAATAGACTCAGGTCTCAAGTCTCAAGTCTCAAGTCTCGAAAAGGGTGGGTAAAAGCCGACTAAAACCTGTCAAATTACCCGCTTAAAACTGCCAATTCGGACTATTTGCGACGTTTGTGTGCGGATGCAAGTATGAGGCAGTCCGCAATAGGATCGGTCGAGCAGAGGCCAAAATATCGTTTTGCGGCTCTGTAGATTAGATTAACTCCCTTGTTCGTGCCGACGGATTTATTAAGGCCGTCTAGATGTCTTATAATATCCTTAGAATGTGCGCCCGTGATTATGAGGCCGGCGACATCCATCAGCTCCATGCATTTGACAATGTTTTTGAGATGCTCTTTCCCGACCTTGAAGTGGAGCAGGACGGCCTGTTTTTTCGCGCTTTTAAACTTGGCATTAAATCTTTTACCAAGCTTTGAATATTGGGCCGATGAACCAATCAGGCCGAAGACAATAGGGTGAGTGAAATTTTTCATAAAGTTCCAGCCGTTTCAACCGTTTCAACAGTTCCAGTTGTTACAGCCGTCAATACTTCCGTGCAATCTTAATATCTTTTTCAATCTGCTTTTTTAATTCATCAGCGCTTCCGAATTTAATCTCATCGCGAATCTTTGCAAAAAATTCAACCTCCAACTTTTTGCCGTATAGTTTACCTGAATAATCTAGAATATGCGTTTCGATTGTCAATTTATTGCCGGCAAAGGTGGGGTTAGGCCCGATATTTGTTACGGCTTTTTTCCCGAGAGCCTGTGTAATATAGACACCTTCCGCCGGGATCAGTTCATTCTCAAAATCCAGATTAGCCGTGTGTACGCCGATCTCGCCTCCAAGTCCTCTCCCTTTTTCCACAACCCCCGCAATTGAATAGGGCCGCCCAAGTAGCTTATTTGCCCCCTCAATGTTGCCGAGGCCGATGAATTTTCTTATCTGTGATGAAGAAATCAAAGTATCATCATCGAAAACAGCATCCACAATTGAAACGCCAATATTGTTAGCCCGTCCCAGATCCCTCAGCGTTTCAACCGTCCCATGTCTGTGAAAACCGAACGTAAAATCATAACCAACCACAATGTGTGTCGGCGCAATCCTTTTAATTATATACTCAGAAAAGAAATCCTGTGGTTCAACCTCGGCATAATCCTTCGTGAAGTTCTCTACGACTAACACATCAATCCCACAGGCTCCAATAGCCGCCGCTTTCTGCGCCTCTGTCTGTATCAATTTCGGGGCTGACTCCGGCGCTATTATCTTTACCGGATGCGGATCAAAAGTATAGAGGACCGATCTTCCTCCGCATTCCTTCGCAGCATCGACCGCGGCCTTTAATATCTTTTGATGCCCCAGATGCACGCCGTCAAAATTGCCCATACAAAGCACCGACGGTGCATCATCTCTTCGATATTTGTCCGATCCATTTACTACTATCACTATTTTCTCCTGTTAACCACAAAAGACCTGCGGGTCATCAGATCATAATTGTCTCTTGCAACAATAGACACCTGATTATTCCCCAGCTCAAGCGGAAGGTCCGCGGATATTGTGAATGACGGTAGTTTCTTGGCGTTGGATGAATATGCCACCTTCTTCCCCTCCACAAAGATAAAATAATCCTTCACCTGCTGATCGTCTGTTATTGAGCCGTTAAAATGAAAATTGGCCGTCTCTGTTTCCACCGGAAGCTGCAAGGATGCCAGAGAAACGTCCGGCCCCTGGTACCATCGCCCGGCGGGTGGATCGATCGTGCTGCTTGAAGATTTGAAAGAGATCTCGCTGGAAATAATGGCCAAAAGTTCCTGATCGATAACAGAGAGCTCAAGCTTAAACTCGGTATCTTTAAAAGATACTTCCGTGTGAAATTTAAGAGTGACCTCTTTTGTTTGTCCGGGCTCAAGTTTGCCGATCACCGCACGACCGATGTCAATAAACACGCCTTTGCTGTCCACATTCTTTATCATGACAACCGCATTGTCAGTGGCACCGCTCCCTATATTTTTAACCCTTACAACTACGGGGATTCTCTTTCCCACGGGGATGCCGGCGGTTTCGACCTTCACGTTTTCAGGTTTTCCGAGTTTATAATTGAAGGCAAATGCGGGAGATGGCCTCTCTTTAATGGGCACCAGCACGTCAAGGCCCGACGGCACATTTTTATTGGCCTCTTCAAACTTGATTTTAACGGGTACAGTTTTACTCAAAGTACTCTTTGGGATATCAAGAGGTATTGTCCATTCTTTTGACTCTTGTGGGCCGATATTGCCAAAAACGAGTTCGCGATTGTTCAGGAACGATTCTTTAGAATCCATCGAGCCGATCAGTTTGCAGAACGATCCCGTGCCGATATTTTTTGCACCAACCAAGAGCTCCGCTTTTTCTCCTGCAGTAATCATGGCAACCTTCTTTTTGTCCTGTAAAATGGAATATGTGATCTGCAAGAGAGGCTTTCCTCCTTCAGTGCAAGCAGACCAGTTGATTCCCACATTTCTAATTGCCTCTGCGATTATCTCTTGCTGTTCACCCCGGCTCTTTGAAAGCGTTGCTCTGGCGGTGACTGTTTCGAGCTGTTGTACAGATGTTATATTGTCGGCGATGAGTCTTGCGGCGAACTGGACCGCAAAATCCTTTTCAAGATTAAGGTCGTCTGAATATTCCCTCTTTCTAATCTCCTCTTCATCGTCAATGACCTCTGTCTCCAGATATCTGATGCTGTATTTTGACTCCCTTGTCTGTTTTGATGATTTGGACAGATGGTGTTCGAGACTCTCTTCGGACTCAGTCTTGTCTTCTATAAGATTCATAGCATCTTTTTTGACGATGACAGGAACCATTTTTATATCCGGTACGACACCGACGGATTGAATAGAATTTTTACCGGCGGTTAGATATTCGGCAATTGTAAGTTTGAGCGCCGACCCATCGCCGATATCATAGATAGTTTGAACCGATCCCTTCCCAAAACTCTGATTTCCCACCAAAATGGCACGGCCATAATCCTGAAGTGTCCCGGCAACAATCTCCGATGCGGATGCCGAACCTTCATTGATCAGTGCCACAACCGGATAGTCGGGCTCAGTCCCTTGAATATTCGCCTTGCTGGCATCAATGAATATTTTTCCGGCGCCAACGGTCGATACAATCGTCCCCTTTGAGAGAAACTTGTCAAGTATGGTAACAGATTGCCCCAACAATCCTCCGGGATTATTCCTCAAGTCAAGGATCAAGCCGCTGAATTTCGGATTTGCCGTGAGCAGTTTAAGCTGTTTTGAAAACTCTTTATCGGTATCCTGCTGAAAGCTTTTGATCTTTATATATCCAAAATTCTTTCCTCCAAGGTCAAAGGACGCAGACTTTACGCTATCAATTTTTATTATCGTGCGTTTCAGGTTGACTGTAAACGGTGTGGGTCTGCTGGATCTTTCAATTGTAACCGTCACATTGGTCCCGGGCGTCCCCCTGAGCTTTTCAACCGCTTCGGTGAGAGTTATATTTATCGTCGATTCTTCGTCAATCTGAACGATCTTGTCTTTTGCCTTCACCCCGGCCCTCCAGGCGGGTGTGCCTTCGAGTGGAGAAATTACGGTGAGTTGCCCATCTTTCGTACCTATAACAATCCCTATGCCGCCGAATTTTCCCTTCGTTCCAATTTTAAACTCATTATATATCTTCGGGGTCAAAATATTTGAGTGCGGGTCCAAGGTTTCAAGAAGGCCGTCAAGGGCAACATATTCAATATCCTCATGCTTGGTTGAACCCTTGTAATGAATTTCAATGAATGTATAAACATCCTTCAGAGTCATCCAGAGATCTCCAAGATTTGATAGCTTTTTATATTTAAAATTCTTCACTGCCTGATCGACCGTGACGGAGAAGTTTTTGCCGCCGTGAAATGTGACCATGATCTCGGCCACATTCTTTTGAATACTATTCAGAGCCGCCTTCAACATCTCTTCCACATTAATCCTCTCCGGATCAACATAACTGTCTTTGATGAATTTCAGGACCTTTGGTGTTGTCTGTGTGGTGGAGAGGCTGAAGCCTTTTGCTATGCCGGCGGGGCAGTAGAGGACTATCAGGAATAGCGCTGTCAGTATTTTTAGTTTTGTTTTCATTGTGGGCTTGAACTTACGGCAATCCGGGGCCCTTTTCAAGGGCTAAAGTGTTAGAAATGTGTGGATAATGGGGCATGCTGTGCCGATAACCTTTTAACGGCACCGCTCTTGAATTGTACGACCAACTTCTGTTGCCCGGGGCGACCCTCGGTCTTTCTGATTACCCCCTCGCCAAATGCTTCATGCAGGACCCTCTGACCAACCCTATAACCCCTCTCTTCATCGGGGAGTTGATTGAAATCGTCATAGGTGGCATTCGGTCTTGTCTCTTTCTTGCACGGCCAGCTCGGACGAGTCAAAACTGTATCCCGCTCAACAAACTTCTCCGGTATCTCGCGCAGAAATCTGGATGCGATGTTATATGTATAGTTTCCTCTGGTGAGCCTCTGTTGAGCATGACACAAGAACAATTTCTCCATTGTTCGGGTCATGCCGACATAAAAGAGTCTTCTTTCTTCTTCAAGCTCGTCAGGATCGGTGATGGAACGCGAGTGGGGGCACAAGCCCTCTTCAAGGCCGACAATAAATACGGCCCTAAATTCGAGCCCCTTGGCAAGATGCAGTGTCATGAGCGGTAGTTGCGCCGTTCCGTCATTATATGAATCAATGCCGGAAACAAGCGCGACTTGATCCAAAAAGTCGGAAAGGGTGATCTGTTCAGATTCGTCTGACCTTTCACGTGCGACGGAGATCAATTCGTCAACGTTTGCAATCTTATCGCCGGCTGTGTCATCGCCCAATTTATGCAGCGACATGATATAGCCGGTCTTTTCCACAACACTCATAATCAACTCCGGCAGTGGCAGGGTTTTGAGAGAATCCAGAGTTTCAATCAAATTTACAAATTTATTAAGCCTCTTTTTTGTTCCGGCATTCAGATCGAGGCCGTCTGCATGTGCGGTAATAAGATTGTATATCGAACAATTATTATTGTTGGCGGCCAACCACAATTTTTCAATCGTTGTCTTGCCAATCCCCCGCACGGGAGAATTAATAATCCTCTTGAGAGAGGTGTCGTCGTCTCTATTCTGCAATAGTTTCAGATATGCAATGATGTCTTTAATTTCGGATCGGTTATAGAATTTTATCCCGCCATAGATGATATAGGGGATTGACGCCCGCCGCAGTTCATCTTCAAACACCCTCGATTGAGCATTGGTTCTGTAAAAGATGGCTATCTCATTCAATTTGAATCCATCGGCGGTCAATGTCTTAATCTTCCTGACAACCGAGGCCGCCTCGCTCTTTTCATCGCCGGTCTCAGATACCGATATAGGATCGCCTTCGGGGTTTTCGGTTTTTAAAGTCTTTGGCCTTCTTGTTTCATTGTTTTCTATGAGGGCGTCAGAGGCATTCAGGATTGTCTTTGTTGACCGATAATTTTGGTCCAGAGTAATAACCTTAGCCCCGGGAAAGTCGCGTTCAAACTCCAAGATATTATTTATATCAGCGCCCCTCCATCGGTAAATGCTTTGATCTGGATCTCCGACCACGCAAAGATTTTTGTGGCCCCTTGCCAGTATGCGGATCAGCTCGTATTGAGCATGATTTGTGTCCTGATATTCGTCTATCAGAATATATTTAAACTGGTTTTGATATTTAAATAAGACTTCTGGGCTCCTGTTCAAGAGCTCAATGGTTTTCATTATCAGATCGCCAAAATCAAGCGAACCCTCCTTTTGCAATGTCGCCTGGTAATGTCTATAGACGCTCGCAACCTTCGAACCGTAAAAATCTCCGTCAGGATAGTCGTCTGCATTGATAAGCGAATCCTTTGAACGTGATATCTTGTCCAGTGCCGATTGTGGTGACAATAACTTGTCGCTGATGTCGAGGGTTTTGAGGGATTCTTTGATGATCTTCGTCTGGTCTGATTCATCCAGAATCGAGAAGTGCCTCGGAAGCCCGATTTTGTCTCCGTGAGTTCTCAATATTCTTGCGCAGGTAGAGTGAAATGTCCCAACCCAGAGACCTGTTGTCGAGCCGACCATCCTTCCAATCCGCTCGCGCATTTCACCAGCCGCTTTATTCGTGAAAGTCACTGCCAGAATATTGTCATGCCTGACATTTCTGTTCTGAATCAGATGCGCAACCCTGTTCGTCAGAACGCGCGTCTTCCCTGAACCGGCTCCCGCAATTATCAGGAGAGGTCCGGTATCATGTTCAACTGCTTCTATTTGCCTTGGATTCAAGTTCATGTCTTGTCTTCAGGTCACCAGGTCTTCAGGTCACCAAGTCTGCATATATTGTCGACTTGTGGACCTGCAGACATGCCGACATGCCTACCGATTATTCCACTGTCACGCTTTTTGCCAGATTTCTCGGTTGGTCCACATCGGTTCCGTTATGATCTGCTATGTAATAGGCAAGAAGTTGTAAGGGGAGGGAATAGAGGATGGGGCTGGTATACCAGCTGGTCTGGGGCATTGATATGACGTGTCTTGCCTTGGAACCAATCTCCTTATCTCCGTCGTGTGCCAGCGCAATTATGTTGGCACCACGCGCACGCACCTCTTCAATATTGCTCATCACCTTTTCATATGTATATCCAAGCGGCGCCAGCGCCAGTACCGGAGTGCCTGTCTCAATCAGTGCAATTGGTCCATGTTTCAGTTCACCTGCCGCAAATCCCTCTGCGTGAATGTATGAGATCTCTTTCAACTTCAACGCACCTTCAAGGGCGATAGGGAAGTGGACACCTCTGGCAATATACAGGAACCTATGATTGCCTGCGTATTGTTCTGCGATGTTTTTAATACGTTCCCGACTATTCAAAAGCTCACGCATTTGACCGGGCAGAAGCAGTATTTCATTAACCCTGTCTCTTACGTAGTTGCTGTCGATTGTCTTCAATCTCTTTCCGAACACAAATGTGGCCAGCAAAAGGACAGTCAATTGTGTTGTGAATGCCTTTGTCGAAGCAACGCCGATTTCCGGGCCGGCATGTGTATATAGAACAGCGTCCGAATTTCTTGCGATTGTGCTATCAATGACATTACATATCGCCAGAGACTTTGCCTTTTTTTCCTTGGCCATCTGCAATGCCGCAAGTGTGTCTGCTGTTTCTCCTGATTGAGAAATTGGGATAAACAGGGTCTTTTCATTTAAAATTGGATTCCGATATCTAAACTCGCTCGCCAGATCCACAGAGACCGGAACGCGACATATGCGCTCAATCCAGTATTTGCCCGCGAGCGCCGCATGCCACGAGGTTCCGCATGCAACTATATATATTCTGTCGTAGTTAAAGCCGTCTTTAGGTAAGACCGAATCAAGCTCGTCCAGCGTAATCATTCCGCTTCCGGGAGCTATTCTTACGCCGAGGGTATCTTCAAGGATCTTTGACTGTTCAACAATCTCTTTCAGCATGAAGTGCTTGAAGCCCCCTTTTTCAGCCTGAATCGGATCCCACGTCACATATTTCGGTTTTCTGTTAGCAGGATTCCCTTCAGAATCAAAGATCTTTGCTTCCTTCTTGGTGATTGTGGCGATATCTCCGTCTTCAAGAATAATTACGTTACGTGTGTAGGGGAGAATTGCGGGGATGTCTGAGGCAATAAAATTCTCTCCGTCACCAAGTCCGATAATTAGCGGGGCATTACGTTTTGTCAGATATAGAGACTCTTTGTCATCGGCGCTCATTATAACAAGCGCGTATGAACCGTGGATCTCGGCAAGAGAGGCTTTGATTGCCTCTATCATTGACATCCCCTGACTTGTGTAATGCTGCATTAGATGAGCGGCGATCTCTGTATCAGTCTCCGATGTAAACTCATGGCCTCTTTCGGATAAAGATTTTCTGAGTTCTGCATGGTTCTCAAATATCCCGTTGTGGACAAGGACGATATTTCCGGCCCTGTGTGGATGGGCATTCTCTTCAGACGGTCTGCCGTGTGTCGCCCATCTTGTGTGACCGATACCAATATGGCCATTTGGTTTATTGGAGAGAAGTTTGGTCTCAAGATTTACAAGCTTGCCGACACATCTCTCTATCTTGATTTCACCGTTTGTCCTGACAGCAATGCCTGCCGAATCATATCCGCGATACTCAAGCCTTCTGAGCCCGTCTATGAGAACATCGGTTACATTCCGCGATCCTATGTATCCGACTATTCCGCACAT
>CAZTCA010000008.1:4698-15986 GCA_964612405.1 uncultured Pseudomonadota bacterium | reverse complement strand
TAACTACCTGATGGCCGCGGGCGATTGCAAGGGAATTTGTGGGTACGTTGCCGGTGATCGTAGAACCCGCTCCTATTGTCGATCCGCTACCAACCTTTACCGGGGCCACAAACTGAACATCACTTCCGACAAACACATTATCGCCGATTATAGTTTTATGTTTCTTTTTGCCGTCATAGTTACATGTGATTGTTCCACAACCGACATTTGTTCCTGAGCCCACAGTTGCATCACCGATATAGCTCAAATGATTTGCTTTTGAGCCCTTTTTTAGATGCGATTTTTTAATCTCTACAAAATTTCCGACCTTAACATTTGAATCCAAAACTGCCCCTGGTCGCAGGCGTGCAAAAGGCCCCACAACCGAGCTATTTTTCACAACACTACTTTCAAGAACCGAATACGGTTTGATATGGACATTATCGCCGATGTTTGAATCGACAATAACAACACCGTTATCTATCACACATCCTTGGCCAATAGAGGTTTTGCCCGAAATAAAACAGTGGGGTGCAATGGTTGTGTCGCGGCCTATCTTTGTGCCGCAGTCAATATAAGTGTGAAGCGGATCCTGAATTCCGACACCGGTGAGCATCAAGGCCTCAAGAATTTGAAATCTCATGATCATTGCGGCTTCCGAAAGCTCCATCCTTGTATTAATACCCATCAACTCATCTTCATCATCAACGCATGATGCCGTGACTTTTTCTCCCGCATCGACAGCAATCTTGACTATGTCCGTCAGATAAAATTCTTTCTGGGCATTTGTGCTGATAATTTTTTTCATTGCCCCGAAGAGCCAGTCCTTCTTCACAAGATAGACGCCGCTGTTTACTTCATCAATAGACAATTCTTCTTCAGTTGCGTCTTTTGCTTCAACAATTGATTTTACATTATCACAGGAATCCCTGACGATTCTTCCATAGTTTGCCGGATCGCATGGTTTCATCGTGAGGAGTGAACACACAACACCTTCAGCGATTGCCTTGGAAACAAAGTTTTTAATTGTATCAGGTTTCGCCAGCGGGACGTCGCCGGGCATAATAAAGATATATTCACAGCTCTTATCAACAGCAGTTCGTGCCGCCTTGACCGCGTCGGCCGTTCCAAGTTGCATTTTCTGGATCGCAAAAGATATATTTTTATCCCCGGCAAAAGTCTGCCGGACCTCTTTATCGAAATCTTTATTAGTAACAATTGCAATTTTCTTAATGCCGGATTTTTTGATCGCCTCAACGGGGAAAAAAATCATCGGGTGTCCGCAAATATTAAAGAGTATTTTGGGTTTATTGGATTTAAACCTTTTCGACTGACCGGCGGCGAGTATTATGGCACAAACCTTCAACATGGGAGAAGACGTTTAATGGAAGTTCTCTAGCACGTCAATGATAAATCAATATTGCATACAATGCGAGCCCGGCCAGTCTTTATAACTCATTGATATTATTAGAGATATCAATAGTTGTCTTGGGAGAGGCGTGAAAAATGTGCATTAAGTTGTTTTCATTGACCTTTGACTCGACGTTAGCTAGATTGTGTGTGCCGGTCAAGTCACATAAAAGAGAGGGAGGCATATGAAGAGAGTAGCAATGACATTGGTTGTTTTTCTGATCCCCGCAACGCTCTGGGCATATCAGGCAATACCAAACAGTTGTAAAATTGACAGAATGGCAAAAAATGCCAAGTACGCATTTTGCGGTGTCTGCACTGAAGCGAAAGAGGAGGTTGCGAGCAGGCGTTCTCTTGGAGTAGGGCAAACGGCCTATACCTTCAAGGTGACCAAAGATCTAAAGGGGAACATTGAGGGTGATACAATTTCATTCAACCAGGTTGGCACTTCTTCAACAGCCCGATGGATGCCGAGATATGACTGCAAGTCCGGAACGACCGAACATTGCATTCTTCTCTCATGCAACGAAGATAGTGGGAGATGTGCGCCGACCGGCCTTGCATGCGGAAAATTTGATGTTGATAAAGATGAGACGGGAACACGCAGGATCAGATCAAGCGGTGTTAGCAATAGAGCCTTGTTTGAAGGCGTGTTGGATAGAAACCCGAATTTTTCAAGGAGGATAAACCCAAACCTAAGGAAGGTTGTTATTGATAACAATGTTACCAACGCATCAGATTTTGAAACGATAGTTGAAAAATTGTTTAACAATTCGATCAGTAATCCATCGGGGGAAAAATGAAAAAGATAAGTCGTCTATTATTCTACATTGCCTTTACCTCAATCCTCTTCTCTTCCGTTGCTTTGGCCTCGGGACCTTTTTATGTCTATCCGGAAAAAGAGGGCGGATACCCTTACAGTTGGAAAGACGGAGTTATCAATTGGAAATATGATGAAGGCGGGCTCTCTGATTCGGTCCCCGCGCTTCCCGTTGAAGGCAAAGAGACGCTTTGTGCTACACACAAAAACGACGTTGGATTTCTGTGCAAGGAAAACATCAGTCAGTGTGGTGCAGTGAAATGTATTGAGGCCTTATTCTCAAGGTGGCAGGAGTCAACCTTAAAACTTGCGGACGGCAAGAGTGTCAAGGCCTCAAATATAAAGATATTTAATAAGGGTTCTGTAGGTGAGGATATCGACAAAGATAATTTTTCTCTGAAAAAAGGTTTTTTGAAAGATCTTGAAGAGAACACGGTTGTCTTTGTGTTTGATTCCGATGGAGAAATTTTAAAAGCGGCGGCCCTGGAGAGTAAGAATGACTCATTTGATCCGGCCTCTTCTTCAGCCCCTCTCGGATTGACTGAATTGAAAAGGGATAAAAATGCACCGTATTATACCGGTGGCTGGTTGCTGTTGAACGGGCTCTTGAGCGGTCATCAGGACTTTGCGGCCACAATATTACATGAAATCGGGCATCTTTTAGGACTCGACCACAGTCAACCACAACAGGATGTGTTTGGCAGCAGTATTAATGTAGTAAAATCAGGCATGGAGCAGGGCGTTACCACGATGTATCCGAATCTTGTGGTGAGCGAACAAGTCGATCTTCATATCGACGATATTGCTGGGCTGGCCTCGCTCTATCCGACAGCGGATTTTCAGAAAATGTGTATTGTTGAAGGGGATCTCGTCAACAAGGAGGGAGATCCATATCAGGGGATTAATGTCATTGCTTATGAAGAGGGGAGTAATGATATTATTGACGCACGTTCTTTTGTGAGCGGTGCCTTGTGGGCTCCGTGTACCGAAAATGGTCACTATTTTTTAGCAGGTCTGGCGCCGGGAGTTCCGTATAGAATCGTATATGAACCGATCTTCCCCGAATTTAGAAATTTTCAGCAGGGCCTAAATCCTTATCCTCACGATGAGGATAAGTGCAAGCTGGTCCCCGGATTGGCTGATAAAGGAATTGTTGTGGCCGGTGATGGGAGTGAACTGATAGCGTGTCCGGATGAAAAGGGCGGGGTTGCTCTCAGTTATTCAATTAGTGACACTACCGGTGTTTATGTTTCGCCCGGCAATCGCATATCCATGAGCGAGACAAAGCTGAACTCCAAGGCACAAAAGGAAGATTCATCATCAGACAAAAAGGGCTGGTGTATGTCTGTGGGTGCACCGGTCAACCCGGCGTGGATACTGACTTTGCCGGCATTGGTTGCCTTTCTTGCGGTCACAAGAAGAAGATTAAAATAATAGGAAACTTTTTCCTATTCCTGCCGATTATATAGTGCCACATGAAAAGATCTATTTACATCGTTCTATGCGCTTTTTTCTTAATCCTTAATCCTTACAGTTCAATTCTTGTTCAGGCGGGCGGTCCTTTTATGGTGGACCGGTCCGGTAGCGGCATTCCAATCACATGGGAGGATGGAAAAATCCGATGGATGGCTGACGGCGGAGATTTGAGCGAAAAAATCTCCAACGATGTTGCCGTCGGTTGGGTGAATGAGTTGTTGAATGCATGGGGCAACGCGACACTGGAGACAGTAAATGGAGATGCCGTGGATGTAGTTGATCTGGAGATTGAATACGGAGGCACGTTCAGTGCCGATATCAATGTAGATAACTATGAAGACTATTATGAGGTTGCCGACGGATCGGCGGTTATTATTTTTGATGAAGACGGAGCGATAATTGACGACCAGTTGGGGGACGGCGCAAAAGAATTTGTGATCGGGTTTGCATCTCCGGTCACACGCGGAGGAAGCGATTATTTTATTGGCGGAGTTGTTGTGCTAAACGGTCTCTTTATTGATAATGAGGTGGAAGTTGTCGGTGGTGTCAGCGATGAAGCGTATAGAGCGGCAATATTTCACGAGCTGGGGCATCTTTTAAATCTTGATCACACACAGGCCAACATTGAGGCAGTCAAAAGAATTGAAGACGGTGATAAGTCGCTCTCTGATGAAATTCCAACAATGTATACTGTGCTTTATACAAAAGACCAGTTGTCCTTACACGTTGATGATGTGGTTGCGTTGGCGGAGCAGTATCCATCTAAAGAATATCTGGATAACTTTTGCAGGATAAGCGGGGAATTGTTGGACGATAACAGAACCGGGTTGCAGGGGGCCGATGTTGTTGCCAGGGCTGTCGATCCTGTTTATGAGTGGAGCGATGTAAGGACGATTGTGTCGGGAGTTTTATATCCAAAAAATGCAAATAATGGCTCCTATGTTATTGGCGGGTTTGTCCCCGGCAGAAAATATTCTCTGGGATACAGAGGGATAGACCCTCTATTTTCTGGCGGTGCCAGCATTGCGCCATATGATCCGCCAAAGGCGGGCATTGTCGGCGGCAATATCTATAAGTCCACTTTAATGTGCGGCGGTGGCGGCGAAAGTTTCGATATCAATGAGACAACCGTTGCTATAGACCCAAACCTTGCCTCCACTTCAGAGACCGACTCCAGCAAATCCCGCGATTCAAGCGGCACAACCCCCTCCGGCGGCTGTTCACTAATTCGCCAGCCATAGCGGGGCCCCGCGAATGCGATTACCTGCCGCAGGCACCATCACAGACTATGGAGGGCCATGCTATCGGCAGCTGATAGGACTTCTTGACAATTTCCTGCGCCTCGCGATAAACCTTCCGCGTGCAGATAACTAGGCGAAAAACTAGGCAGATTCGGGTTGGTGACGTGCCAATCGGCGGAGATGCACCAATAGCAATTCAGTCGATGCTCATGTCCCATACGGACGATATCAAGAACGCAATTCAAGAGATCAAAAGGCTAGAAGAGGCCGGTTGTGAAATTGTCAGGGTTGCAGTTCCGGATGAGTCGGCGGCAAGATCGATAAAGAAGATAAAGAAAGAAGCCAAAGTGCCGCTCATTGCCGATATACATTTCAATCATAAGCTAGCACTTATTTCGCTCGATTCAGGTGTCGATGGCCTGAGGATCAATCCCGGAAATATCGGAGGCCCTGATAAAGTGAAAGAGGTTGTGCAGGCGGCACTTCCGAGGAAAATCCCAATCCGCATCGGGGTAAATAGTGGTTCAGTTGAAGAAGATCTTTTAAAGAAATTTGGCGGGCCGACACCTGAAGCAATGGTTGAATCAACCCTCCGACACGTCAGATTGTTAGAAGACCAGAATTTTTTCGAAATCAAGATCTCCATCAAATCTTCCAACGTCATAGACACCATAGATTCATATCGCTTGTTGTCGCAGAAGGTTAATTATCCTCTACATCTCGGGGTAACCGAGGCAGGGACGATACTCCCGGGCGCAATAAAGTCGGCGCTTGGAATCGGCATCTTGCTATACGAGGGGATAGGTGATACTATCCGCGTCTCTCTGACGGCGGAGACGACGCAGGAGGTACGCGCCGCATATGAGATACTAGCGGGTTTGGGTTTACGAAAACGCCCCGGTGTTGAGATTGTAAGTTGTCCGACATGCGGACGTCTCCAGATAGATCTTGTTTCGCTTGTTACGCGTGTTGAGAAAAGATTGGCCCATATCAAGGTGCCTCTCAAGGTGAGTGTTTTGGGTTGCATAGTTAATGGCCCCGGCGAAGCGAAAGAGGCAGATATTGGGATTGCAGGCGGAAACGGCAAGGGAGTAATAATGAGAAGGGGCGAAATTGTCAAAACCTGCAGAGAAGATGAACTGGAAGAGGAGTTAATGAAACAAGTGGAAGAGTTTGTGACGGGTGTTAAGTGAATAGTCTTTGACGAACGCACGAACGCACGAACGCACGAACGAACTAAAAATGCGATATTCAAAATCACTGATTCCAACACTGAAAGAGGATCCGACAGATGCCGAGGTAGTGAGCCATAAATATATGGTGCGGGCCGGTTATATCAGGCAGGTGGCACGCGGTATATATGATTATCTGCCTCTGGGCCTTCGCGTAATAAAAAAGGTTGAGGCAATCGTCAGGGATGAACACGACAAGGTAGACTGCCAGGAAGTCCTTCTCCCGATTGTGATTCCGGGCGAGTTGTGGCAGGAGAGCGGCAGATGGGATCATTATGGTAAAGAATTGCTGCGCATCAAAGACCGTTCAAATCGTGACTTCTGTATCGGTCCGACACATGAAGAGGTTATCACCGATCTGGTCAGGAGAGAAGTTCGTTCATATAGAGATCTTCCAAAAAATCTCTATCAGATAAATACAAAATATAGAGATGAAGTTCGTCCGCGTTTTGGCCTGATGCGCGGCCGCGAATTCATCATGAAAGATGCATATTCGTTTCACGCAGACGAGAAGGATTTAGATAAGCATTATGAAATGATGTACGGAGTTTACAGTAGAATCTTTGAGAGATGCGGCCTGGATTCACGTGCGGTTGAGGCGGACACCGGCTCAATCGGCGGATATTCATCTCATGAATTTATGGTGATGGCCGAAACAGGGGAATCGGATATTGCGGTTTGTGATAAGTGTGATTATGCCGCAAACATAGAGCTAGCAACCTTCAAGCGCGATCCTCAAGCCCCGAGCTCCAAGTCTCAAGTCTCTACAGAAATTCACACGCCAAATCTCAAGACGGTAGAAGAGGTTGCGAAATTTCTAAATGTAAAATCATCAGAGATGATCAAGACTCTGGTTTATCTGAAAGAGGGTGGAGTTGTAGTTGCGTTGATAGCGGGCCACCTTGATATCAATGAGACAAAGCTCAACAATGCAATCGGCGGAACGCTTCTTGCGATGGCAGATAATAAGACGATCAAGATGCTTACCAATGCAGAGGTCGGTTTTGCCGGTCCTGTCGGTTTGCCAAAAGAGGTTAGTGGAATCGGCCCGGTGACTATCATTGCGGACGAATCTGTAAAAGAGATTGTCTGTGGAGTGACAGGTGCGAATAAGACGGACTATCATTTAAAAGGTGTTTGTGCCGAAAGAGATTTCAAGCCGGAGAAATATCTCGACCTTGCTCTTGCGAAGAAGGGGGATATCTGTCCACGTTGTAAAAAAGGGGGATTGGGGATTTTCCGCGGCATTGAAGTCGGTCAAATCTTCAAGCTCGGCACAAAATATTCAGAGGCAATGAAGGCAAAATTTCTGGATGAGTCGGGGAACGAGAAAACGATTATCATGGGGACATATGGCATCGGTATCGGCCGCACGGCCGCCGCCGCAATTGAACAAAACCATGACGATAAAGGGATTATATGGCCGATCACCATTGCACCGTTTCATGTTGAATTGATTCTAGCGAGTAATGATGAGAAGGCCGTGAAAATGGCTGATAAGTTATATGATGAGCTTCAGGACGCAGGGATTGAGGTTCTGTACGATGATAGAGATGTGAGGGCCGGGGTCAAATTTTCAGACGCGGATCTGATAGGCATCCCATATCATGCAGTGATTGGCAAAAAAGCACTTGAGGAGAATAAGGTTGAATTGAAAGTTAGAAAGACCGGCGAACGGGAAATGGTCTCGACAAAGGATTTGTTGAAGACGGTGAATAAATCCTTGGGGAGAAAATAATATGTTTGGTCAAAACAAAGCCAAAGATAAGTTGATGATATCGCTCGATGCAGATTCTCTGAGCAAGGTCGCAAGCCTGGTAGATCTGTTGAAAAAAGATGTCTCAAATTTTGTTGTTGGTGCGCCGCTATATACCGCGTGCGGTCCTGATGTGATCCGGATGATTCAGGATCACGGCGGAAAGGCGTTTTTAGATCTCAAATATCACGACATCCCAAGCACGGTTGCAAGGGCTGTTTATCAGGCAACGAAGCTGGGTGTCGCAATGATAAATATCCACGCAACCGGCGGCCGCAGGATGATGGCAGAGGCGCTTGCCGCGGCGAAGGATGCGTCCGGCGGAAAACCGCCGCTGATGATTGGAGTAACCGTTCTCACCAGCATGGAATCGTTGGCCGATATTGGAATTCAATTTGAGATTCGCGAACAGGTGATGAGGCTTACACAACTGACCAAGGAAATCGGCCTAGACGGTGTTCTTGCGTCACCGCTTGAGATCCAACAGATAAGAAAATTGTGCGGCAAGAATTTTACGATTGTCGCTTCAGGTATCAGGCCCACCGGAACTCATCTTGATGATCAGGCACGTATCTCCAGCCCCAAACAGGCAATTCAGGCGGGTGCTGATTTTCTGATTGTCGGCCGTCCGGTCACGGATGCAAAAGATCCGCTTCTTGCGGTTCAAAATATTTTGAAAGAGATGAATTGAGAATAAAATAAAAAGAGGAGGGCTTATGAAGATCGCAACAAAACTGGTTATGGTGGTTATCGCAGTTATGTTTGTTTTAAATATTTCTGCATGCGGCAGACGCTATGCCAAGGGCGGATATATTGATCCCAACACGGTCATCTTGAGGAGCGATAAATTTGTGGAATCTGATCTGCAGATTATTGCCGACAAACTTGCCAGTTCATTGGCAAGCGATCCGGTTGCAATGCGTGCCACAACACCTCCCATTGTGATGGTAAGTCTCATGACAAATGCAACCGACGAACATATTGATGTGGATTCGCTAACCAATAAAATCAGGGTCGCGCTGCACAAAACCGGCAAATTCCGTTTTATCAATGTAAAGGCCAGAGATACACTGAAAGACGAATATGATTATGAATCGGAGTTTATGGATGCCGCGACGGCCAAGAAAAAAGGGAAACAGCTCGGCGCTGACTATATTATCACCGGTTATATATCTTCTATAAAACAGCCGGTCGGACGACAGAAGATCGTTTATTATAAAGCGACTCTCGAACTGACCGATGTTACTAATAATATCATGTCCTGGACGGATGAGGTTGAGATTAAAAAGAAGTTCCGCAAACGTTATACCGGATATTGATCCGACATGTTTTACTCTAACAGTATTAAAAGTTTTATTTTGGCAGTTATTCTTCTGCCCTGCGTTGCCTGCGGTTCATACAATTACCACATGAAACGTATGATGAGGCCTTATGTCCGTGGCGACTATGAGACCGCGCTCAAAAGGCTCGATGACTGGAAATACAGAAAATCCGATAAGCTGTTGTATCTACTCAACAGGGGCACTATCCTCCACGTCGCCGGGAGTTACAAAGAATCAAACAAGGTTTTCGAGTCTGCCGAAGATTTGATTGAGCTGTATGATAAGCAGGGAGCGGCTCGTCAGGTCGCGGCAACCGTTACCAATGATTGGGCACTGCGCTATACCGGTGAGAAATTTGAAAGGTTGTTAATCAATGTCTTCAAGATGCTCAACTATGCCGCGCTGAACGAGTGGGACGAGGCGCTCGTGGAAGTGCGGCGAATCAATACTAATTACGAAGATTTCTTCAAAAATAAGGACAAAGAATATCTAGACAATGTCTTTGCCAAATATTTTCAGGCGATGGTGTGGAAGGTGAATGGCAAGCCAAATGACGCATATATTGATCTGAAGCATATTGCGTTGGGCGGCCACAAAATCCCCGGTCTTGAAAAAGAGCTTTATTGCCTCTCCAAAAAAATAGGGATGTATTCAGACTCGGAAATGTGGAGGAAGAAGTTTAATCTGGATAAAAATATAAAATGTGAATCCGCAAAGGGTGAGGTGGAACTGATCTATGTCCTGGAGGCGGGAAGGGCACCGAAAAAAGTATCCACCGAACATGAGGCGGATCTGCAGGTCCTTCCGGTGCCGGCATATGAAAGGTGTCCGGCCGATTTTGTGAAGGCGCGGGTCAGTATCGGAAAAAAATCGGAGGCTACCTATGTTCTTGAAGATGTCGCGGAGACGGCAGAGGCCTCTCTCAAAGATCTGATGCCCGGAATAATTTCACGTGCGGTTGCGCGTCTGGTCGTGAAAGAAGGGGCTGCGGTTGCTGTCGGGAAGGAAGTTGACAGTGGTTTGGGGATCGCCTTGGGCATCCTGATGCTTGCAACCAATAGAGCTGACACAAGGAGTTGGCTGACACTGCCCGAGACTATGCAGATGGCGAGGCTTTCCGTGAAAAAAAGAGTTTATGATATTAAAGTGGAATATCTTGACTCAAACGGCCATGCCCGTGGCCATGATTCATATGAGAAATTCAACCTCAACCGGCCAAAATTGATAGTAAAAAGGACCTTCTAAATTGGGGCAGCCTGAATCAGATTTGGGGAGACGACTCCCCGTTTTTGCCCCCAATTTTCCGACCCACAAATTAGTCGAATAATGTCATCTACAACATATTGATTTTACTGGTATATCTCTCAACTCTCAACTCTCAACTCTCAACCAAATTGGCACGCCTAATGCTTATACATAGGGTGACACTAAATTAGGAGGGATGTATGGCAAAGCAATTAACAGCAGATCAATTCGAAGGATATGAAGACAGAATCGCCATCCAACCGGATGAGGTGAGTCTTGATCCGAACAACGCCGAGAAGAATGAGAGCGGCAGTCGTGAACATCTATTAGGCCTGCAACTGCAAATGGCAACAACTTCCGTTAACCATGAATATGCAAGAATGGAATTTGACGAGACGGGTGATTATGAAAGAAAAGAAGAGCTGATGAACTATATGACAGAATGTCGTCAGAAGTATGATGAAGCGCGTGACGAGTTATCGTGCTGGAATCCGCTGATTCTGGAAGATTTTGAGAACGATCTCAAATTCCAGAAGATGACAACGCTCAAACACTATCACGCGTAATAACAAAGATCCCTAACCCTCCTTTCTTTACTTGGGGGCACTGTCGAGAGACAGCGCCCCTTCTTTTTTATTGGGGGTCCTGCAAATTGCTGCATGTTGCTACTCGCATCTTTATATATTGTCAGCAATTCGCAATGACCCCCAAACCCCCGCGCACCAAACTGGCAAAGCCAGATTTGGTGCTTATTTTTTATTGGGGGTCCTGCAAATTGCTGCATGTTGCTACTCGCATCTTTATATA
>CAZTCA010000008.1:0-4598 GCA_964612405.1 uncultured Pseudomonadota bacterium | reverse complement strand
TCTATGAAAGTCTATGAAACTAGTAGAATCAGGAATATAACTCTTATCGGTAACAAGGGGGTCGGAAAGACAAGCATTCTCGATGCGCTTCTCTTCTGCTCCGGGGCAAACACCCGCATCGGTAGCGTCTCCGGTGGCACCTCAGCAGTCGATTACGATCCGTCAGAAATCAAACGTCAGCAGACACTCATCTCAAAAGTAATTCCATGCGAGTGGAACGGTTATAAAATTAATCTAATAGACACGCCCGGTTATGCAGATTTTATCGGCGAGGTTCTTTCAGGCCTTTGGGTCAGTGACTTTGCATGTCTTGTTGTTGATGCATCAGGCGGAATCGACATTCAAACCAAGCGTCTTTATAAATATGCAACTGAGTGGAACAAGCCTGTCATGTTCTTCATCAACAAATGCGATTCAGAGAGAGCCGATGTTGACAAGATGCTAGCCTCAATTCGCGAAACATTGAACCCAAAAGCGGTTCTTGTAGAAGCGCCGATGGGGAGCGGAACCGGCTTCAATGGGGTTGTAAGCGTTTTGAGCGGAAAAGCATATATTTCAGAAAATGGAAAAGCAAAAGAGAGCGACGTGTCAGGTGAAGCGGCAGACAAGGCAAATGAATATAAAACAGCGGTTCTGGACGCAATTGCCGAGAATGATGAAAAATTGATGGAGAAATATCTCAGCGGAGAAGAGTTGTCGGCAGACGAGATTAGAAGCGGTTTTGTGAAGGGCGTGTCATCCGGAGAGATTGTGCCAGTGTTTGTCGGAAGCGGGACGAATGGTGTGGGGACAGATGCTTTCTTGCAAATTCTAGCCGACTGGTTCCCGTCACCTGCCGATATGCCGACAGGGAAAGGGAAAGATGGAAGTGACGCAGAGATTCGACCCAATCCATCGGCCTCGGACCCTTTCTCAGCATACGTTTTCAGAGCAACGAGCGATCCGGGGATCGGAGATGTCTATTTCTTCAGGGTATGGTCAGGGAGCGTTGGCCATGGTGATGATGTCTTCAATTCAGCAAAACGCGCCAGTGAAAGAATGGGGCATCTTTTCGTCATGCGTGGAAAAACTCGTGAAGAAATTGACAAAGTCTTTGCAGGAGATATTGCCTGTGTTGCAAAATTGAAGAGCACAACAATTTCCGATTCTTTATGTATAAAGGCAAAACCAATAACTTTTGATCTGCCAAAAATGCCGGAACCGATGGTATCATTATCGCTCACTCCAAAGACAAAGGCCGACCAAGATAAATTGGGCGGAGGTCTTTCAAAATTAACAGCTCTTGATCCAACTTTCAAAATGCATATCGATAAAGAGTTCAATGAGACAATCATCTCCGGCATTGGCGAAATTCAGTTGGAATTGATGATTGATAAATTAAAAGAGAGGTTCGGAGTTGAAGTCATTGTAGGAAAACCAAGAGTCCCATATAGAGAAACAATTAAAAGTCCAGTCAAGGTGCAAGGTAAACATAAAAAACAATCCGGAGGCAAAGGCCAGTATGGAGATTGCTGGATAGAATTATCGCCACTAGCAAAAGGTGAAGGCTTTGTTTTCGAGAATAATATATTTGGCGGATCCATCCCAAGTAAATATATTCCAGCCATTGAAAAGGGAATCAGAGACACAATGCAAAAGGGCGTCCTGTCAGGCTATCCCGTTGTTGATGTTAAAGTGAGTGTAGTTGATGGTAGTTATCACGATGTCGATTCATCTGATATGGCATTTCAGATCGCAGGTTCAATGGCGTTCAAGATGGCAGAAGAAAAAGCATCTCCAGTTCTTTTAGAACCTATCATGAATGTTGAAGTGACAGCTCCTCAAGATTATATGGGTGACGTATCAAGTGATATCTCTTCTCGTCGTGGAAAAGTTTCGGGAATGGACAGTGTTGGAGATGTGAGTATTGTAAAAGCGGTTGTCCCTCTAGCAGAACTTTATAAATATTCCACAACTCTTCGTTCAATGACTTCAGGCGCGGCTTCATATTCAATGAGCTTCTCTCATTATGAACAGGTGCCTGGTCACATCGCACAAAAAATAATTGATGAGGCAAAACCGCATAAGGAAGTTGAAGAGAAGAAATAACCGGTGCGTTGGTGCGTTAGTTCATTAGTGCGTTAGTTTTTAAGATGAAGGCATGTCAATTGGTTTTTCCGCAAGAATTTCGATATAAGTGGAGATCGGTTTGAACAAACGAACAAACGAGCCAACGAACAAACGAACCAAAATCATATCAGGTGGCCAAACAGGTGTTGACAGGGCGGCATTAGATGTTGCTCTGGAGCTTGGCATTCCCTGCGGCGGATGGTGCCCCAGAGGTCGTCTTGCAGAAGATGGCGTAATCGACGAAAAATATCCCTTAAAAGAGACCAAAGAAAGAGCTTATGAAGTTCGCACGGAATGGAATGTACGCGATTCCGATGCCACTTTGATCATAACCCGCGGCAAGCCCACGGGTGGCACCGGTTACACGGTGGCAATGACCAGAAAGTATAATAAGCCGGTGCTGATTATTGATTTGGCAAAGACTGGTATTAAGAAGGCATCTACTGAAGTCAGGAGTTGGATTGCGAGAACCGGAATAGAGATATTAAATATTGCCGGTCCTAGGAGCCTGTCGGGAAATTCGACTTGTCATCGCGAGGAGGCCGAAGGCCGACGTGGCGATCCAGTGAAATCAATTAGTTACACTAGATTGCTTCGTCGCTTTGCTCCTCGCAATGACAGAAAGTGTCATTTCCAGACAGGCTCCTAGACACTCAAAAGATTCTGGTGTATATGAAGATGCGAGAAAGATTTTAATGGGAGTGTTTAAAAATGACTGAAATTATCTGTGGAATAAATCCGGTTCAAGAAGTGATTCGTGCTGGCAAGAGGCGCGTGAAGAAGATTTATATTTTGGCCAACAAGAAAGAGAACTCAATTTCCGACCTCTTAAACCTTGCAAGAAAAAACAATATCAAAGTTGAGGAATGTCAAAAAAATAGACTGGACAATTTATCCCCTGTTGAAAAACACCAAGGGGTTGTCGCAGAAGTTGATCCATATCAATATTTACCGGTAGAAGAATTAATAGAAAAATCAAAAGCCGGAGATAAACCCCCGTTTCTGGTAATTTTGGATCAAGTAAGTGATCCGCACAATTTAGGTGCAATAATCAGAACTGCATCACTTTGTGGAGTTGACGGTTTGATTATCCCAAAAGATAACGCCGCATCGGTTGGCGCAACGGTTGTAAAATCTTCTGCCGGAGCAACTGAACACTTATCAATCGCCAGAGTTACAAATATCGCGAGGACGATTAACCTTTTAAAAGAGAATAATATCTGGGTTTATGGTCTGGATGGGGAGGCCGCCCAAGATTTATACAAACATGACCTGAAGGGGGCAATTGCCATAGTTATCGGTGCAGAAGGGACGGGGATGAGAAGATTGGTCAAGGAAGAGTGTGATAACCTATTGAAAATACCCATGTTTAGCAAGATAGAGTCTTATAATGCATCTGTGGCCGGCGCCATTGTTATGGCCGAGATTATGCGGCAAAGATTGGCCTAGCAAGAAATGTGCCGCTAGCCCCCAAAATCACTTGACAAAACAGGCTGTTTCCCCTAGTTAACCGCCGATTTGGCGCCAAGGTCTAAATTGATTAATACATCCTAAACATATTGGCGTGTGTGTATCCCGATATCATCACACGAGAATATCGGTGTCGGTTTACGCTCTAGAACATCTTCACACTTTTTTGTGTGCGGGTTTTGTTTTATTTTTGATCTTTTAAAATTATTTTTTTTCGAAGGGCCGTTTTGAATATTTGCCGACGTAGCTCAGTTGGTAGAGCACCTGATTTGTAATCAGGCGGTCGGGGGTTCGAATCCCTTCGTCGGCTCATAAAAATTTGAGTACCTGATTGTTGGGGGGAGAGGTTCCCTAGCGGCCAACGGGAGCAGACTGTAAATCTGCCGGCTTATGCCTTCGAAGGTTCAAATCCTTCCCTCTCCACAGAAGTTTGACCGGAATTTTTGTGCGGGAGTAGTTCGGTGGTAGAACTCCAGCCATCACCCGATCTTGAATGATTTTTTCATAAAGAAAAAATCATAATCAAGATCGAGGATCCCGTCGATGGACGGGGCAAGCTGGCTTTGAAAATTAGGGTACGTCGGCGGGCTTGAGCGGGAGTAGTTCAGTGGTAGAACTCCAGCCTTCCAAGCTGGCCACGTGGGTTCGATTCCCATCTCCCGCTCTGACCCGCCGACTGAAAGAGCGCGAAAGTGGGTTCCCCCGCCGGTAAGCGGGGTCCTCGATTTGACTGATCACTTTTTCTGCTAGAAAAAGGTGATGTCAAATCGGGAGATTCCCATCTCCCGCTCAGGCAGGAGAGGTGCTGCCGAGATAGCTCAGCCGGCAGAGCACATCCATGGTAAGGATGGGGTCCGGGGTTCGATTCCCCGTCTCGGCTCAATAGTAGTAGGTGATGTTAAAATATTATGATCATTGCTGATGGAAATTGGGGCTATCAGTTGTGAGTCATAAAAAATAATGAGGAGGCATGTTATGGGTAAAGAAAAATTTGTAAGAAACAAACCGCACGTGAACAT
>CAZTCA010000007.1:0-25038 GCA_964612405.1 uncultured Pseudomonadota bacterium | reverse complement strand
AGAGCGCTCGGAGCTTGTGTTAACGCTCAGCCTAAAACGTCACAGGTACTTTTCGAATAAGCATAAAATATCAAGTACTTAGCAACTTCCACCTTTTTCAACTACTTATACTAACTCCGCGAAATCATTGCAATCACATTTCGCATGTTACGCATAGTTTTTTTAGGGGGTGCAAATTTGGGCACCAAATGGGCACCGCTTTTTGGGGGTTATGATGGTGAACACTTCCGAACAAAACCGATTCATCAAATCTGACATGTCTTTTGGATAACTTAACATCCCAAAAAACACTACAACTAATCGTTACTGGAGTCAAGCCGGTACCCATGATCCCTGTTTGTTAGTTTCCCGCGAATGTGTTAAAATTCGAGGTGACATATGGCGATCGGGCACAAAGATCTATTAAAACTGCAGTTCATTGGGGCAACTGAGACAGTAACCGGCTCAAAATTTCTCCTCCATAATGCCAAGGCAAAAATCATGATAGAGTGTGGTCTATTTCAAGGCCTCAAGGAGCTGCGCCTCCGAAACTGGGCGCCGCTTCCGATCAAGCCGTCAGACATTGATGCAGTTGTTTTGACACATGCCCACTTGGACCACAGCGGCTATTTTCCAGTCCTCATAAAACAGGGATTCAAAGGGAAGGCATATGCGAGCACTCCGACAGTTGAGCTCTGTAAAATATTACTGCCAGATTCCGGCTTCCTACAGGAAGAAGATGCGGTCTTCGCGACCAAGAAGGGTTTTTCTAAACACGTACCTGCCCTTCCGCTCTACACATACAGCGATGCGATAAGATCGCTCTCTTTTCTTCAGCCGGTTGCAAACGGCAATCCGTTCGATCTTGGGCATGGTATTAGTGCAAAACTAATTCCTGCGGGTCACATACTCGGTGCACGTTTTGTTCACATAACCGCATCAACTCCCTATAAGCGAACAATACTCTTTGCGGGCGATATTGGAAGGTATGATGCTTTGATCAGCGCCGAGCCATCCAGAATTAAAGAAGTGGACTATCTCGTTATCGAGTCTACATATGGCGACAGACTTCATCCGGAAGAAGATGTGTTTGCCAGATTTGAAAAGATAATTAATGAAACCGTGAAGAGGAACGGAAAAGTTCTGATCCCCGCGTTTGCGGTGGGAAGAACTCAAGAAGTAATATACATTTTAAAAGAGCTGCAAGAGCAGAAGAGAATTCCGTTGGACATACCTATATATCTCAACACCCCCATGGGGATAAATGCAACCAAGGTTTATACAAAATTCGCACCTGAGGATAATTATTTAAAGAAGGGATTGGATTTACATCCATTCGATCTACCAAATCTCCATCTTGTACATACTCAGGAAGAATCAAAGGCCCTTAATCAGCTAGACACGCCTGCAATTATACTTTCAGCCAGTGGAATGTTGACCGGCGGCCGCATTCTTCACCACTTGAAGGCCTATGCAAAGGATCCGAATACAACGCTAGTTCTTGTCGGTTTTCAGGCGGCCGGGACAAGAGGGCAGGCAATTCTTGCAGGAGTAAAGAGCATCAAGCTCCATGGTCAGCAAGTAAACATAAATTGCCAAATTGAATCGATAGAATCAATATCAGCACATGGAGATTATGAAGATATCTTAAAATGGTTGTCGAAATTCAACAAAGAGCCAAAAACCACATTTATAGTACATGGCGAATCAAAGGCGGCCGCATCGTTTGCTGAAAAAATTAAAAAGAGTCTGAATTGGAATGCCGTTGTCCCAAGATATCTGGATGAATTCAAATTGTAAACTACTCCTCTATAAAAAAGGTCTTCTCAAGCTCCACACCGCCGTTCAGATTTATAATTCTTATATGAAGCCTCGGCGGATCAACATCTAAAATTGCAAATGTGAGAACATCCGAACGATTATCTTTCGGCTTTAGATGCCCCGGGTTGATATAAATAGCACCATGCTTCTCCCTTGCATCAAAGATGTGGGTATGCCCGTAAAGGATAGCTCTGGCATCGCCGTCCTGTGCGGCCTCTGTGGGGTTAATATCGTCCGGCAGATCGTGTCCATCAGTGGTTGGCGTATGTGTTAAAAGAAAGGGGATGTCCTTAAATTCTTTGATTATCCTATTTGGAATGGATTGGTCTTTATATCTCTTTTCAAAGATCCCAGGCACAGACATCACCTCATCGGCCATATGTTTCAATTCATCCGCATCGGTAGAATCGTCGCCAAGATGAACAATCACGTCCACATTGAATTCTTCAAGCATCCTTGAGGCCGCGCGACGCATCTCAGTTAGATGTCCGTGTGTATCGCTCATGACGCCTATAATCATGCCTTGACCCATGGCCTGATTTATAGCATAAGTAACCGATAATTCTACTTATATTTATCCATCCGGGGGGATATGCATAATACAATACTGGCTGACATTTTAATTATTTTTGTCGCCGCGGTTCCGGTCGCCTTTGCTTTTCACAAACTTAAATTGCCCCCAATAATAGGCCTTATTGCTACAGGTGCTATAATCGGCCCCGCCGCTCTCGGCCTTATCAGTGTTTCTGAGAGGATTGAGCTCCTGGCAGAGATCGGAGTTGCACTTCTCCTCTTCTCCATAGGATTGGAGTTTTCATTAAAACACTTGAGTGAAATAAAATTTGAGGTCTTTGGCGGTGGAGCATCTCAGGTGGCGCTGACAATAGCCGCCACGGTTTTGGTTGGTCTCTCTTCCGGCCTTAGTTTTGGAAGTTCTTTAACACTTGGATTTGCATTTTCGCTCTCGAGCACAGCAGTAGTGCTCGCAATTCTGTCCCAGAAGAGGATGATCGATACCCCTCACGGAAGATTTTCTACGGGGATACTCATCTTTCAGGATGTCTGTGTTGTCGTAATGCTCTCGGTTTTACCAATCATTGCCAAGACACCATACATGGTGGCAACGACTGCATCAGTCGCAAAGGCCATTGGTGGAGCAATGTTATTTGTGAGCGCGGCGCTTCTTGTTGGAAAGTTCATACTTCCGCCTCTCCTCTCCCTAATCGCCGGCACAAGGAGTAAGGAACTTTTTCTGATGACGGTCATCGCGCTGGCGCTAGGTATGAGCATGTTGACCGCTGAGATCGGGCTTACATTTGCGCTTGGCGCTTTCTTGGCAGGCCTCATGGTGAGTGAAACCGATTTCAGGTTCCACACCCTCTCCGAAATTGCCCCGTTGAGATATGCCATGATGAGTATCTTCTTCGTATCTATGGGAATGTTATTAAAGCTAAACTTTTTTGTAGACCATATCGGGATTATCATGGCTCTGACATGTGCGGTGATACTTGGAAAGGGGATTATCGCTTCTCTGGTTGTTTTGTTGTTTAGGTATCCTCTGGGAGTGGCTGTTCTGGCCGGCATGTCTCTCTCACAAATTGGGGAATTTTCATTCATCGTGATACTTCTCGGGAAAAATTTGGATATAATCTCTCCGTTTTTATATAACATTACAATCGCGGTTACCGCGCTGACAATTTTTGCTACTCCGATGATTATATCCATTTCCCCTAAGCTCAGCGGTTGGCTGGACAGAATTCTCCCGCTACGGCGCTGGGTCTGCGAAAAAAGGGCATCTCGTATAGATTCTCAAAAATTAAAAGACCATGTGATAATTTGCGGCTTTGGACCGCTGGGGGAGAGGATCGGGAGTATACTGGAACAGGCCGACATCAAATATCTTGTCCTGGAATTGAATCCATCGACCGTCAGAAAGATTAGAGAGAGTCAGAAACCGGTCTATTTAGGTGATGGCGCAAGCGCTGAAATCCTATACCAAAGCGGAATTGAAAGGGCATCTGTGCTGGCGGTGGCGGTCCCGGATTATATGAACAACTCGGCCATAATAAAGCAGGCGAGAAGCATGAATCCCAAAATTAAAATCATCACAAGGGCCAAATTTCGTAATCAAGTCAATGAGATATATGCCTCCGGGGCCGATGTGGTAATCTCAGAAGAGGTTGAAGCCGGCATGGAAATGAGCAAATATATCCTGCTCCACCTGGGATTGGATCAGTCGGCTATCAACCAATATATTGAATCTTTCAGGGTTTTTGAGCGCGGGCCGATCTAAACGCATTATTTGACAAGCCTACCCCCTTATGTTAGCCCCACACCCACTCGGAGGAATACAATATGATTCTTTGTCACTACCTAACGCCCAAGAATGTTGTTAAAATAGACGGGGCATCTTCAAAGTCGGAGCTTTTAAAGACCCTTGTTAACAGTCTATGTGATCAGCACAACCTCAAAGATTCTGCCAAAATATCTGAAGCAATCTTGAACCGCGAAAAAGAGGGGTCCACTTTTCTTCCAACCGGCATCGCCATTCCACACGCCAGGACAAGTGCAGTATCTGAGATAGTTTTAACGCTTGGGTTTATACCTGAAGGTTTCAAAGAGACCCCGGAAAGTAATCCGACGCATCTGGTCTTTCTATTTCTATCTCCGCTTCAGGAAAAAGAATTTGGACGTCATCTAAAACTTCTATCTAAAATCTCTTCAATATTCAGGGATCAGGCATTCCTGAAGGAGCTAGTTTCTGCCAAATCGAATGAGGAGATTTTTTCCTTGATACAGCATAAAGAACGTGAAACCATCGATTCATAATTCTGCGGGTTTTTTACTAAAGTACTAACGTACCAACGTACAAACGTACCAGACATGGATCAACTCTCTAAATATTCCACAAAAACAACGGCTATAATCATCACAACTGCCATGCTCACGTTCGTTTCGTATTGGCGTGCGGCGGCTGTTGTTCTCTGTGATCTGGGTAGCTCGGCCTTTTATGCATGCGGCATTGCGGAGCACGCCATTGGGAAGGCCGCGCCATGGTATATACTAATAATTATGTGCTTTGCCCTCTGCGTTCGTGCGATCTACATGGAATCCTGCGCCATGTTTGTCAGAGGCGGTGTTTATAAGGTTGTGAAGAGCGCCGTCGGCGGCACCCTTGCAAAGATTTCCGTATCTGCACTGCTTTTCGATTATTCTCTGACAGGGCCCATCAGTGCAGTCGCGGCCGGACATTATCTTGCCAGCTTTTTCAACCAGTTGCTTGCCCTGTTTGGTCTATCCCAATATCACGTACCCAACACGCTATTCGTAACAATTTTTGCTTGTATTGTTATTATATATTTCTGGCACAAAAATGTGATTGGAGTTTCTGAATCGTCCGCAAAATCTTTGAGAATCGTCCAACTCTCTTCAATAATGATCGGCACCCTCTTTATCTGGAGCATCATCACCATCATTATCAAACCCGTATCTCTGCCGCCGTTTATGCCGGTGCCGACCGATGATTCACTGGGCCTGTTGCAGGGATTTTCATGGGCAAAGACGCTTGGTCTTGTAGGCATTTTTATAGCACTCGGGCATTCACTACTTGCCATGAGCGGTGAAGAATCGCTTGCACAGTTGTATCGTGAAATTGCTCACCCAAAAATCAAGAACCTGAAGCGCGCGGCAATTATTATATTCGTATTCAGCTTTATGTTCACCGGAGTCATTTCTTTATTTGCCGTAATGATCATCCCGGATTCGATTAGGGCCACATATCATGACAATCTTCTTTCCGGCCTTTCCATGCACCTTGTTGGGCCGCTTTCTCTCAAGATGATCATGCAGGGATTCATTGTCCTGGTCGGAGTTCTATTGTTGTCGGGTGCGGTCAATACATCGTTTGTTGGTGCCAACGGAGATTTAAACAGGCTTGGTGAGGATAATATTTTTTCACCGTGGTTCAGAAGGCCACACCATCGTTATGGAACAACTCATAGATTCATATCCTCAATAGCGATTGTTCAGGTAATAATTGTATTGTTGTGCAAGGGAGATGTATTTCTTCTGGGCGAAGCCTATGCATTTGGAGTGGTATGGTGTTTTGTAAGTCAAACCCTTGCCGTGCTGGTCTTGAGATGGAAAGACAAAACGAAGCGGGAATTCATGGTTCCGTTTAATATCAAAATCAAAGGCGTATATTTCCCGGTTGGCATGAGTATAATTTTTATAATTCTACTCGGAATAGGCATTATCAATCTCTTTACAAAAACCACTGCAACGAAGGCCGGGCTTCTTTTCACACTTGCCGTTTATATCATGCTTCGTGCTTTTGAATGGGCCAACAAGAGAAAACACGGGAATGACAGTCCAATGCTGGAGATGGTAAATCTTAAATTTCAGGATACTGCAAACCCGGTAATCTGCGGATGTAAATATGAACATAGAATTTTAGTTGCCGCAAGAGACCCGAACAATCTCGAGCATTTAAAGCACATACTCGATGATATTCAGCCGGAAACAGACATTCTTGTAATGACCGTAAAACAGAGACATATTGCAAACGAAGGAACGGCTGTTGACGATCTGCCGTACGAGGAGAGAACGCTTTTGACAAATATCGTTGCTGTGGCTGAAAAATACGGTGTTAACATCATCCCTATTATGGTTCCGGCAGAAGATCCTATATATGCCGTTGCTCAAGCGGCATACGATCTGGGCGCCGATGAAATTATCTTCGGCAAATCTCTAAAGAGTGACCCGGCAGTTCAATTGGAACAGCTGGCCTTTGCGTGGGGCTATGTCTCTGCCGGCAGTAATAAAAAAGTGACGGCCCGTGTTGTGTGGCCCGGGCACGAACTTAAATATGAATTGAGTTGATCATGGATTCAATTTTACTATCAGCGATTTTATCAGGTGTGGTTGTAATTTTTGCAGCCATGTTCTTAGGTTGGGCGGCCGAGGCAACTGAAAAGTTTATTGCGCCTGGCCTGGCCTTGGCAATTCTGGCATTTCTTCAGACACTTCCGGAGTACACAGTAGAAGCGGTCATCGCGTGGAGTAAGAACACACACTTGATGATTGCAAACTTAACAGGATCTTTAAGATTATTGATCGGTTTCGGATGGCCGATGATATTTTTCATTGCCGTGATTTCCCAATTAATCAAAAAGAAGCAATTCATCAAAGAACTTGAACTCCAGCCACACCAGTCTCTTGAAACGATTTTTCTGATTCCACCGGTTCTCTATTTTATTTACATCTGGTTCAAGGGGACAATGACGCCTGTGGACGGAATTATATTAATGGCCATGTTTATCTGGTTCATTAAGGCCATCTCCAAGGCACATGTTGCGGAAGAAGAGACACTGGAAGATTCTGAGATGCCATGCATCCCAAGAAAGATTGTGGCCGCGCCCAGAAAGAAAAGAAATTTCTACATAGCTGGGCTATTTATTGTGGGCGGCATTGCCATCTTTGCAATAGCACATCCGTTTGTAGAATCCTTAAAATCACTCGCGGTTTCGTGGGGTATCGGCCAGTTTCTATTTATCCAGTGGGTTGCGCCATTTGTGAGCGAATTCCCTGAGAAGGTGACAGCCTTCATGTGGGCCGCCAGAGTCAAAAAGGCAACCACAGGCATGATGAACATGATCAGTTCGAACCTAAACCAGTGGATGCTCCTTGCGGGCTCATTGCCAATTATTTTCAGCATCAGCTCAGGTAAATATTCAATAATTGAGTTCGACTCTTTTCAGCGTGAAGAGATACTTTTAACAATTCTTCAAACGGTTATGGTCGTTGTGTGCATGTGGAATTCCAAGATCACGTGGTGGAAGGTTTTTCTCATATTTGGATTGTGGATTTTCGGATTTTTCTTTCCAACACAGAGATATAACATTATTTTCATGCACCTGATTGCCATAGCATTAATTGTCGTCGTCTCATTTATTCTTCAGCCGATTCCAACGCTGTGGAAGAAGGCAATGTCAGCCAGGAGGGTCTAATGTATATTCCAATTTTATTAACAGGATTGATCGCAGGCATTTTTGGCGGATTTTTTGGGCTTGGCGGTGGCATTATAATGATCCCAATTCTGGTGTTGGGCTTGGGGTTTGCACAACACACTGCTCAGGGAACAGCGCTTGCCGCAATGATCCCTCCGATTGGGCTTTTGGCCGCGCTTGCATATTGGAAAGCGGGCCACGTAGATATTAAGGTGGCGGTAATGATTGCCGCTACTTTTTTAATTGGTGGCTGGATCGGCGGCACCATCGCACAACACACTTCTCCGTTAATTCTACGCAAAGCCTTTGCTATTATGCTTGTGGTCATTGCAGTTAAGATGTGGCTTGGGAAATAGTTTGCCGGTATGCTTAAAAATATCTCTGTCATACTAGTTGAGCCTGAAGGATCTCTAAATATCGGCATGGTGGCACGCGCAATGAAGAATTGCGGTATAACCAGACTGAAAATCGTTAACCCGGTCAGATATAGTGAAGAGGATGCAAACTTCATGGCGTGCGAAGCGAAGGATGTGGTCGCCGGCATAGAATTTTACGAAACCCTTGAAGATGCATTTGCTGATGAGACGTGCACCATCGGAATGACACGACGCTTGAGTAAAAAGAGGACTCCTTTCTATTATCTCGATGAGCTTGGGTCTAATATATTAAAACGATCAAAAAAGAACAGATGCGCCCTTGTATTTGGAAGGGAGCGAACCGGTCTTTCCAATGAAGAATTAAATGCCTGCGATTATAGAGTTGCTATTCATACACACAAGATTTGCGGTTCGCTGAATCTGGCTCAGGCGGTCCTTCTTGCCTGCTACGAATTATTCAGAAGATCAGATGAAGTGAACTTGCAGACAAAAACCAAGAAAGAGAAGATGAATGTCTTTGCGGCTAGAAAGATGATCACCCCCATATATTCCAATTTTGATAAAACGCTCCAAATTCTTGGGTATCAGAATGTTAAAGATACAAATTTGAGGAATACGGTTGTCAAATCATTCAAAGATATTTGTGGACGCGCAGGTTTAAGAGAAAGAGAAGTCAACATGTTTCAAGGCATCTTTTCAAGGATAAGAGATAAAATAGCGCAGGAGGATAAGTGAATCTAAACAACCTCTCAAAAGATGAGTTAATTAAACTTTGTGAAATGCAGGCAAAAAACTGGCTGGCACACGACGGCTGTTGGTTTCTTGCAGTTGAAGAGAGTGATGGCCAGGCCAAGGCGATAGAATTCGATAAAAAATCCTGGGAGAGATTTACGGTTGTGGAGGCAAAGAGGATAATGGAGGCGTTTGACATTCCGGAAGGCGGAGGGCTCAAAGCGCTTGAGAAGGCATTAGAATATAGACTCTACGCAACGATCAATAAGCAATCCAGCGAATGGAAAGATGGAAAGCTAATATTTACAATGACCGATTGCCGCGTTCAGTCCGCCCGCCGAAGAAAAAAGCTGGCCGACTTCCCGTGCAAAGAAGTTGGGCTTGTTGAATATGAAGGATTCGCCAAAACAATTGACCCCAAGATCAAAACAAAGTGCATCTGTTGCCCCCCGGATGACTGCGGTGAAACCTATTGCCAATGGGAGTTCAGCGTCTAGTATCTTTATTATATTCCGACATAGTCTGTGATGGTGACTGCGGAATTGAGCGAGCTAGATTTCGTAGGCGAGTGTTCTGCGATCGCGCCGGTTGTCAGAGGTTATTTGCGCGACACCGAGCACTGTTTGAGCCCGAAGGCCGTAGTATTATGAGGTTAGATCAAACGGCCGAGGGCGAGTTGCTTAAGGTGAGCATAACACGAGACCGTACGAAATCAGCGAATGCGATTACCTGACGCAGCCACCATCACAGACTATGTCGGGGTAGATCGCTGCCGGCTGTTAAAATGTGTGCAACTAAACTGATGGACAACGTTATATTTTTTAGCTATCATTCTTGTCGATGGTCAAGACGTCAGAAAATACTAATGTTTACACCGATTTAGACAGTTTTCTGTCCGGGTCGCTTGCAAGGAATAATATCATCGGTTCGTGGGGCTATGGGTCCAATCTCAATTTCACAAAGATGAGCCGGGAAGAGACCAACGTCTGGTTCTTCGAACAGGTCTTCAATTTTCTGCGCGCATTCTTTGGCCTTGTAATGCCGGATTCGCTGGAGATAATCACCTACAATGCCACAAAACAGATCAATAGGGACAACCTTGACCAGATGACATTCCTGGATGAGTTGATGCTCATCATGAAAAATATTGAGGAGCCGATCTGGGTTATAAGATTAAACTTAAGCATTGTGGGATTTCTTCGAACCGATTGGAGCCCGGATCGCCCTCTTCGAATGAGAATACAGGAACCGGTTAATTTTATTATCTGGGGTGGGCCGGACGAATCAGGGTTTCAGTCATTTTCTATAAGCTACAGGCTCTTCAGTTCTCATGTCATAGAAAGTGAGGGCGTTGAGCTGTGGAGCATGAACCAGCCTCTTTTGGAAAAAGCTCTTAAAAAATGGGAAAAGCAGACCGGAAGAAAAATTGAAGTTGTTAAGGGAAATTCAGACGATTTGTCTCTATATAGACACGGTTTTTCAAAACCGGCCCCTGAAAAAGCAAGGCCGGTTCACAAAAAAGAGGAACCCCCCGCCGAAGATTTAATTCCCGATTTAGATGATTTGAGCTTCTAAGAACTATTTTACCTTGCTTCCAACTGGCACGTCTTTATCCAACGTTAATATTGAAAGGCTCTCTCCACTGCTTGCGGCCAGGAGCATTCCGTTTGATTCAACCCCGCGGAGCTTGGCAGGTTTCAAATTTGTGACAACCACTATTTTTTTGCCAACCAGAGAATCCGGAATGTAATGTTTTGCAATTCCTGCAACAATCTGACGTGCTTCACCGCCAATGTCGATCTGAAGCTTTAAAAGTCTATCAGCCCCCTCAACAGGCGATACCTCTTTCACCTGAGCAATTTTTAATTCAACTTTTGCGAAATCTTGAATATCTATTAGTTCGTTGGTTCGTTGGTTCGTTGGTTCATTTGTGAGAGGCATTTTAGTCTCCTTACTTTCAATTCTAGGAAATAATGCGGTTGCATCGCCAAGTTTCTTTTTATTGAACCCCAGCATATTTGATATTTTTTCCGAAGTTTCGGGAATAAATGGTGATAACAAACCGGCAATAACACCTATTGACTCATATACACTACCAAGAACGACCTCCAACTTTTTGTTGTCGCCCTTCTTTGCCAACTCCCACGGAAGATTGTCATTAATATATTTATCCGTTACCGTAACCGCATCCATTATAGCCGCGAGGGCGGAATGAAAATTGAGATCCCCCTTTGAAAAGTCGAGAGCTTCCCTGACTTTTGGCTCTGCTTTGGCAATCTCTTCCCAAATATCCTTGTCGGCCTTTACCCCCTCGACCTTACTCGGGGCAAGCTTTGGGATTTTACCTTCAAAATACCTGCTGATCATCCCGTGCGTTCTGGAAACCAGATTACCGATTCCGTTGGCGAGATCTGCATTATATCTCTCAATAAAGTTTTCCCATGTGAAGTCCGCATCTCTTCCAAACGATGAACCGCGCATTAAATAAAATCTAAGCGCATCGCTACCATACTTGTCCGCAACATCAAGTGGCGTCACAACATTACCAAGAGTTTTGCTCATCTTTTCGCCCTTTAAATAGACAAAACCGTGCGCAAAGACATTTTTGGGCAGTTCAACTCCGGCGCTCATCAGCATGGCTGGCCAGATCACGCAGTGAAAACGGATAATATCTTTCCCAATTACATGTGAGCTTGCAGGCCACCATTTTTTAAAGAGTTTTTTATCAGTACCAAAACCAACCGCTGTTATATAATTTATCAGGGCATCAAACCAGACATAAACCACGTGCCCCTTATCAAACGGGACCGGGATCCCCCATTCAAAACCGGCACGAGATACGCTGATATCTTGCAGACCCTGGCTGATCATGCTGACAACTTCATTTCTCCTCGTTGCCGGCTGGATAAAACTAGGATTTTTTTCTATATAATGTAGTAGCTTCTTTTCATATTTAGATAGAGCAAAGAAATAGTTCTCCTCTTTGATCCATTTTGGCTTCGCCTTATGGTTGGGGCAAACTCCGTCCACCAGATCTTTTTCAGTATAAAATGCCTCGCACGACTCACAGTACCAGCCCTCATAGTGAGACTTTTTAATATCTCCTGCATCATAAATTCTCTGAAACAGTTCCTGGACGCCTTCGATGTGCCGTTCTTCAGATGTCTGAATAAAATCATCATAAGAAATGTTGAGCTTGGCCCACACATCTTCAAACTTTTTTCTCATCTGATCGCAGTATTTTTTGGGAGATTGACCGGCGCTCTTCGCGGCCTTTATGACATTTGTGGAATGTTCGTCATTCCCCATCTCAAAATGAACTTCGTCACCTTCAAGGCGTCTCCAACGGGCAAGGACATCTGCGCCAATCTTTTCATAGGCCGTACCAATATGCGGCAGGCTGTTTACATAATCAATTGCAGTAGTTATATAAAATTTTTTCTTCCCCATACAATTACCAACGTACCCCTCGACTTCGTCCTTCGACGAGCTCAGGACTTCGCTCGGGGCAAGCCAACTTACTTTTCTTTTTCTTCAAGCTTTTCATGCTCATTTATTACTTTCGCTTCATCTTCCTTCTTAAACTTTTTAGGTTTTGTAAGGATCTCGCATTCGGAACATTTGGTTCTTACCTGTTCTGCCTTTTCAGAGTTCGAAATATTTACAGTACACAACCCTCTCGGAACATCTAGGCTGGTAACAACTCCTTGTCCTTGTTGAATCTTCACTTTGGAACCAATCGGAGGAAGTTTTTTTCTCTCATCAAGATAGAATTGGTTTTCATATGACATACAACATTTTAATTTACCGCACATGCCGGTCAATTTTGCAGGGTTCGGTGACAAGCCCTGATTCTTTGCCATTGAAATTGAGATCGATGTAAATTCACGCAGGTGGGTGCTACAACAACAGATAATTCCGCAGGGGCCGAGAGCTCCTATCCCCTTTGCCTGGTCCCTTGCCCCTATCTGGCGCATCTCAATTCTCATATGCAGTGAGTTGGCCAGATCTTTAACAAGGACCCTGAAATCGACGCGCTCTTCCGCAAAGAAATAGAAAACCACCTTGTTTCCTTCCAGCGAAACGTCAACAAGCTTCATTTGAAGATTCATCTCCAGAATCTTTTTACTGCACAAGTCAAATGTCTCTCTTGAACGCTCAAGGTCATGCTCATATTTGTCAATATCCCCTTCCGTCGCCTTTCTTAAAATACTTTTGATGTTTGTTGCAACTTCGCTTGCTGAAAGCTTCTTTGGAGGGACAATAACGGTACCTACAATTTCACCTTGTTCACCTTTAACAACCACTTTGTCGTGAAGATTGAGAGGTATCTCCTTGGCAAGATAATATTCAATTTTGCCGGCACGTGAAAACTGCACGCCGGTCACAACCTTTGTGTTATCAACAGTCTGATTATTTATGTCTTTAGAATTATCCTGCATGAGAGCCCGCGAGTTTAAACAATAACTCTTCAAATAGCAACTGCTTATTATACGTTGTATCTGCATCTGCCTGCGCAGATTTTATTATGGCAATATTTTCCTGGATCACGCTTGGCGACAATTTCTCTGATTCATTTTCTATCGCCTTAGACATAGAACTAAAAAGCGGAAGTATGTTTGCATTTTTTAATAACGCAATATCACGATAAATTCCTAAAAGAATTGCCAAGACTGAATTTGTGTCAAAAGCGGACCATCGCTGAGCAACCTCAAGAATATCTGAATCCTGGGCCCCGCCCCACACGCCTTCCACGGCCGACACAACATCCCCGATGACGTCTGCCGGAAATGAAAGTGCCATTCCAATGCTACCGCCCGATATCCCCGCAAGAATTGCGGCCGTCTTGTTGTCAATGTCTCTGCTTACTAAATATGTCACAAGCTCATTCGTCGGAAGCGGAGAAAATGAAATTCTCTGACAACGCGAAATTATCGTCGGCGGCAACATGTGAGGTCTGGATGTAATCAGAAAAAGATATGTATCTTTTGGGGGTTCCTCAAGGGTCTTCAAGAGCGAATTGGCCGAAGCAGAATTCATCCTTTCGGCTTCATCAATTATTACAATTTTGCACGGCCCCTCCATTGCAAATTTCTGAATACTCGATTGCATCTGTCTGGTCTGATCAATCGTAATATCCTTTTTCTCCGCCGAAATCATTATCAAATCCGGGTGATTCATGGATTCCACTTTTTTGCACTGTGGGCACTCGTCGCAAGGTCTAGGCCCGGCTGAAGTACAAAATGTCTCTTTTGCAAATAAAAGGGCGGCGAGTTTTTTCCCAACACCGTCAGGTCCGGTAAACACATAGGCATGCGCAAGCCTTGCCATCGAACGCGCCTTGCGAAGAAGCTCTAATTGCTGTTTGTGTCCTATCAGATCCATTGGTATTAATTCTCAAGTCTTTTGATTACAGTCTTTTTGATCTCTTTATGAATTTCTTCGATGCTTTTCAGCGCATCCACGACAACCACTCTATTCGGCTCAGCTGTTGCAATATCCAGATATCCCCTTCTCACCCTGTCATGAAATTCAAGGGCCTCTCTCTCAAATCTATCCAAAACGCTCCTATCTTTTGCTCTCGCCAGACCTTTATTGGCTGGCAGATCAAGCAGTATTGTCAAATCCGGCCTTAATCCATTCGTTGCAATTTCATCAACCGCTTCCAACATGCTCTTTTCCAGTCTTCTGGCCGCGCATTGATATGCCATTGTGGAATCTGAATATCTGTCTGACAGTATGACCTCGCCGCCGGCAATGGCTGGCCTTATCACCTCTTCAATGTGCTGAACCCGGTCAACATTATAGAGCAATAATTCCGCAATGGGAGAGATCCCAACATTTTCAGGATCCAGAAGAATCTGTCTCACCTTTTTTCCAATATCGGTTCCTCCCGGCTCTCTTGTCAGGCTAACGCGATATCCTTTCGAACACAGGTGTTCATACAACAGTTTTATCTGCGTGGATTTTCCGCAACCTTCAATCCCTTCAAATGTAATGAATTTGCCTTTCACAACTTCCTCACTTTAACATCGGCATTATTATCGGAATTGCCTCTTTGACACCGTTAAGGACAAACTGTACCGCAATGACGGCCAGGATTAGACCCATCAATCTTACAAGTATTCTCACTCCACCGACACCCAAAACGGTTGTCAGCCTATTCGAGTGTGACAGTGCCAAATATACTACCAGAGAGGCAACGACAACACAGAGCACAAGCACGCCCAAGAAAACAATGTTCTTAGCGCTACCGGCCAATATCAGACAAGTTGTTATTGCGCCTGGTCCGGCTATCATAGGAATGGCGAGAGGAACTATTGAAAATTCTTCATTGTCATGAGTCGCATTCATTTCTGCTTTTTTGATATTTTTTCTCATATCCATAGCGACGCCGAAGAGAATGATCCCGCCGGCTATCTGAAACGCATGGATGGTAATGCTAAAAAGTTTAAATATAAACGTCCCGAAGACCGCGAAGATTATCATTATCCACATGGCGGTGAAGCTTGCCTTCACGGCAACTTTCTTCTGCTGTTTTTTCCCCATCCCTTCAGAGAACGGGACAAAAAATGTGGCCGCCGAAATAGGGTTAGTAATAACCACCAGTGCAGGTAGGGCCAATCCGATATAGGCCACCACTTCATTCAATAGATGTTTCATGGTGCCGGATTTATCAGCGCTATTGATATTTTGCAAGCAAGGATAATTTAGGCCAGGTCTATGATAAAAACCCTTTTGGTTTCAGTGGGTTCTGATTCGCTTGTTGGATAGTCCATATCTCTGATGGACAGTGGCGGAGTTGAGGGGGCACGGAGGACCGGACGCTCTTCCTCCCTCTTACGCCTATCATCGCGTATCTGCTTGATTTTATTTATGATTCCTAGTTTCATATATTCCCCTAAGACAACAGACCCAACTGACTAAACTGACCAAACTAACTCAACCTGTCTCTACTATAGTTATCGGCAGAAAATCCGAAAAGTTGCTAATAGAGCGAGTAATTCATTTGATTTATGAGGGCTTTTAGATATCAAGTCGGGGCATGCTAGAAATCATACTTTTATCACTTCTTACGATTGTTGCAAGCGGGGTTGGGACCCTCACCGGATTTGGCACCTCCACAATAATGGTGCCGGTTTTATCGCTCTTCATGCCACTGCCACAGGTTCTTTTATTGGTTGGGATCATTCATTGGTGTGGAGACGTATGGAAAGTGATCCTCTTCAGAGAAGGGGTAAAATGGAGGCTGATACTTGCATTTGGAATCCCCGGTATTATCGCATCAATAATCGGGGCTTCACTGACATTTAATATTTCAAAGCCTATCCTTTCAAAAACGCTTGGTGTATTTTTAATAGCCTATGTCCTCTTCCTTTTAATAAAATCCAATTTTAAGATACCTCAAAAAATATCCGCCGCTTCAATCGGAGGCACACTATCAGGATTCTTTGCCGGGGTCTTTGGGGTTGGCGGAGCTGTAAGGGGGATGTTTTTGACCGCGTTTGATCTTCCAAAGTCAGTCTACATTGCAACTGCCGGAGTAATAGCATTTGCAATCGATTCGGCCAGAATCACAACTTATCTCGCGGGCGGATCCAGACTTGAGACACAGTTAGCCTTGGGATTGATATTGTTTATACCGGCGTCATTTCTCGGCGCAAAAATAGCCAAAAAGTTGATCGACAGGATACCGCAGGAAAAATTCAGAATAGTGGTCTTGGTCTTTCTTTCACTAGTCGGGCTGAAACTATTATTCTAGGAGCCTGTCGGGAAATTCGACTTGTCATCGCGAGGAGGCCGAAGGTCGACGTGGCGATCCAGTGAAATCAATTAGTTACACTAGATTGCTTCGTCGCTTTGCTCCTCGCAATGACAGAAAGTGTCATTTCCCGACAGGCTCCTAGACTTTTAAAAAATCTTTTATGGCCTTGTATTGCCCTTCGCCGTCAAGACCGGCCTCTTCCATAACCTTGTGAGCCTGACCGCTACCCATGAAGTGGCCCTTTTTGAACGGATAGATTGAAGCGCTTTTCCCTTTTTCCGAAGTAACGAATCTGCAGAGCGTTGGGAGTGTGAAACCGGTAATCCCCATCGCTTCTGATCTCAGTTTTTCAGGGAAGGTCTTCTCCTGCTCAGCCGCAGGGAGCATGTCAAACAGTTCGGCACTTGAAATGTAGAAGATATTCAAGTTCATCCCATCTTTGTCAAGCCTCGGCAGGACCAGCTCCACAAACACATTTGTCACGCCCGATCCATGAAGAACTAACGTTCCGTCACATTTTTTTGATTTATCTGCGCGCCTCATTGCATATGCACCCCTTACGGCTTCATATGAAGACGGCATTCCAAGTGCTTTGCGATCAAAGATTTTTTCGTTTGGTCTTGTGACAAACGGCGCGATAAGGGCCGGCCTTTTCTGTAACGCGGCCGTAAACAGCGGCCATATTTCCTGCGGATCCCACGGTGTCAGTGTGATCCCAACGCCTCTTGGAAAATTCTCTTGTAATAATTGTAGTGCCTGAGGATCGGCATGTGTCGGTCCGTCTTCGCCCGTCTTCACACCGGCATGACCGCAGACCATTACATATGGATGATAACTTCCGCCAAATGCATGAACTCTGGATTGCTGACCAATTCCATGCAAGCGCACTGCAATATGCTGTAGCGCGGCAATGAATGCGGCATAAGATGAACCGGCACCGACATGCTTGCCATACGCGGAAAGTCCGGTGAGGACTCCCCCCATTCCGTCTTCACAAATTCCACCAATTGAAAGGACGCGTGACTCGGAATTATTTGTTGCGTGATAGAAACCATCCGGAAATCCTTTTCCTGCGGCGTTGATACTGGTCGATCCTAAAAGATCTGCCGCGGCGACAAGAAATGCTCCATCTGACTCCTTGTTATAATAACCGAGCACACTCCCCAACACCCCCCTGAGCGTCGTGGATTCGCCAACCTTCAACTCCAACTCTTTCGGCGTATGGTCTATTTTATATTTTGAAGCGTCATAGATCCTCTCAACATTCATCTTGCCGTTTCTCTGTTTTCTGCCGCGTGCGGAGAGTCTCTTCTTAGATTCGGCGACTTTTCCGGCAATAAAGGCTGAAGTTTCTTTATTGGTCTCCAGAATTTTTCTGACCGTCATTAGTGTATCATAATAATATTTTTCAACGTTGGCAGGATCATTGTTATTATTGAATTTCGGGAAATTAACTGACGCCTTCGCTTCAAGATCCTTCAGGGTTTCATAATAACCTTCACTGCAGAACTTATGCCCTGCCCCGTGAGACGCTTTTCCTTCAATTCCATACTTCCATCCCTTAATAGTTTTGTAGACTATCGCTGTAGGTTGATCATTTTTGATCTCGTCCAGCAGTTTTTGTGCGGTGAAAACCTGTTTAAAATCTTTTCCGTCTGGAACAATAATCACATTCCAGTCATGTAGATATGCAAATTCTATCGGGTCCCACTGTACATAGTCGCCCGGGCCCTTTTCGTCCCTCGTCACATGATTTGAGTCGATGGATGCCTGATTCCAGTCGATATGAATAACGAGATTTTTTAATCCACCTGTTGCGGCAAATGCAAATCCTTCACTCACACGTCCGGGCGTCATTCCACCTTCGCCTTCAATCACATGCACGTGCGGAGCGTTTGGTGCACCAAACGTATCCATTGCCCCAAGTGCCAAGCCAAAGGATGCACAAACGCCAACACCCGATGCGCCTGTGGACAACTTCACAAACGGCGTACTCGGTGCCGGATGTCCATCCAGCGGCTTTGCGTTATATTCTTTAAATAAAGGGGTCTCTTGCGTTGGGTTTCTTCTGAACCCCAAGAGATCCTCCAACCTCATCTGATATTTCTCATCTTTCGGGAGGAGGCCCGGGTTGCCTATACGCACAACTTCATTCCGCAGTGCCAATATGGCATAGAGGCCAAGTGCCTTGTGCCCGGCGGCATATGAGATCAGATCCGCATCTTCGGCGTCTGGATTTGAAATGTCATAGTCCATCGTGCTAAAAAGGGCTGTTTCAACAAACCTGCCCGAAGATATACTCCCACCCGGATGGCCGGATGTTGGAACATAATTGAACATTATTGCGCACGTTGTTCTGTATACCAGATCAAAGAGTTCAAAATGTTTTAACTCGTCTTCCGAAAAGTTAAAATCCTTCAGTCTATCCTGAACATTGATTACAATTGCTCTTCTTTTTCCAAATTCCATATTTTGCTCCTGTTAACAGTCATTGCGAGCAAAGCGAAGCAATCTCATGCATACACTAGATTACTTCGTCACTTCGTTCCTCGTAATGACATTCTATTAAGATAAATGTTCGCCTTTCTTCACAAATTCTTTAAAGCCCTTTTTATCTTCCGCCGCTTTTCTGATTCTTGCAACGGCCTCAATTAGATCTTCTTTGCCGGTGGCAATAGAGAGTCTGAGATAATGCTTTCCTTCTACTCCTATACGTCCAAATGATTTTCTATCCATCGTAGCAACATGATAATTAAACAAAATAAACATCTGGAAAAGTGTTGACGGAGACGTCTTCGCTCTCACGTCCGCCGAAAGTGATTGAAAGGCATTGACTGCGCCTATATCTTCACAGAGCTTCACAATGTTTGGGAAGACATAGAAGGCGCCGCCCGGCTTTTGGCACTTTACCCCCGGAATTTCATTGAGACCCGATACAACAACATCACGACGCTCTTGAAATGCATCGACCATCTTTTTGATCGCGGCAGGGCTCTCCGGTGAAGTTATGGCGGTGACCGCCCCCATCTGGTTATAAGCGGGAACACATGAAAAGTAATTAATGTTTAGATTTTTAAAAACAAGGGCTTCCTCTTTTGTCGGGAAGATTGCCCATCCAATACGACCTCCGGTCCATGAATAACTTTTAGAGACACCGCTAACAATCACAGTCCTCTCCTCCATCCCAGGGAATGATGCGATTGAATGATGTTTCAGTCCATCAAACACAATGTTTTCATAAATCTCATCTGAATAGACGCGAACATTTTTTGGGGCCTTTTCAAGTATCACTTTTGCAATCCCGCCCAGTTGTTCTTCGGTGGCAACACCGCCGGTCGGATTTGAAGGAAAATTGAGATAGATCATCTTCGTTTTTGGGGTGATTAGTTTCTCCAATTCATCCCCTGTGAACGAATAACCTTTCTCCTCGCCAAGATGAAGAGGAACAGGCTTTGCTCCAACATATCCTACAAATGATTCATAGATTGGGAACCCCGGGCTTGGATAGATGATTTCATCGCCTGGGTTGCAATATGCCTCCTGGCAGAGCCCTATGGGAGGCTTCCCGCCCGGAAATACAACAACCCTGTCGGGAGTAATATTCAGTCCGCGGGCCTCACTCATATATTTTGCAACCGCCTGACGAAGAGGCAAAATCCCCTGCGGATCACAATAGTGAGTCATGTCCTTATCAAGGGCATCTTTAATGGCATTGATGATATGTTTTGGAAGGGCAAAATCCGGTTCACCCAGATTACATTTAATGACCTTGTGACCTGCATTTTCAAGACCTGCAATATACGGCCCCACCTTGAATGCATTTTCTGTATCGATTTTGCCCATACGATCGGAAAAGACTGACATTAATACCCTCCTTTAAAATATACGAGATGCGTTAGTGTGTAGTCTTGGCTCAGCCAAAATGTCAACTACTTTGGATTTTTGAAAAGATAAGTGTATACAAGGTCTTAGCAAGACAAATTAGCGCGCCAATAATGAGCGTCCACTTGACTGTTATGAAAGAAGCGGCGTAGCCGGCGATCAAACTTCCAATCGGCATAAACCCAAAAAATGTGACGGTGAAAACGCTTATAACTCTTCCTCTGATATTCTCCGGAGATGTAACCTGTAAAATAGTATTTGTGCCGGCCACGATAACAAAATTCACGACACCAAAAATTACAAGTATTGGTATGGCTATGGCAAATGTGGGAGCATGGGCAAATGCTATTAAAACAACTGCGCTCACAACAAAAGACTTCCTGGTCAGATTATATAATCCGTTCGTATCTTTTCTGGAGGCGAAATAGATTGCGCCGATCAGGGCACCAAGACCTGACGCGCCCATTGCAATCCCCAATTCGCCAGCCCCTCCGTTAAAATGAGTGGCGACTATCTCCGGCATTAATGCAAGATACGGCATTAATAAAATGCTAAACGTTGCAAGCAAAAACAGCGGCTGTTTTGCCTCTTCAGTCTTTAAAATATATCCAAGCACCTCTTTTATCGATTCTGTAACTGTGTGTCCGCTCTCAAATATCTGCGGAACCAACTCTCTCTTATTAATCAGAAACAGACAGACCAACATGAGTAGATATGTGGCGGCGTTGATGCCAAAACAGGTCCCCTCTCCGAAATACATTATAATATATCCGGCAAAGAGAGGGCCTAGGAACCTTGCCATATGAACCAGTGAAGAGTTTAGGGCAACTGCATTTCCGACATCACTTCTGCCCACCATATCCATCAAGAACACCTGACGCGCCGGGTAGTCAAAGGCCATGACCAGGCCCATTATCAATGTAAGTACAAAAAGGATTGGTGCAGTGATGTGGCCCGTCAATGTCAGCAGTGCCAGCACAACCGCTTGAATCATTGCAATTGTCTGAACGGTAATTACTATTGTTTGGCGGCTCACCCTGTCTGCCATGACACCGGCAAATAAACCGAAGATAAGAATTGGGATCTGAGAAGCGAAGGCAATTGCGCCGAGCCACTTTGATGAATGTGTCAGGCTCCACGCAAGCCAGCTGACGGCTGTTATCTGCATGAAGGTCCCCATGACGGAGACCATCTGTCCGCCAAAATAGAGGCGAAAGTTTGGGGTTTTGAGAGATCTTAGCGTCTGCATAACATCCCTCTTGACAAAAAGCCCATTTGGACCAAACTTAGGATAATTAGAATATTCATATTCTGCATATTTATCTTTTCATCTCCTCTGCCAGACACTATAATCCCCGTAACAAATGTTTAGTGATCGGACGCCCATCAAAGATTATAGATAAAAAAAGGCGGCCCCACTTAAGAGTTGATTTAGCGTGAACGGTTCCCCAACCGGAAACACGGAAAACCAAGAGCCTTTAACAAGACTGGCAAGGAGGCCGCCATAGATTTAAGTAGCATACCAAGAGTCTCTTTTCAAGAGCATTCAGTCAATCCCGACAACCAAGTCACCTTCGGCATGGGCAGGCACCCGTGTCTAATTATAAACAAAGGGGGAGAGGATGATAAACGCGGCACATCTGGTGAAGATTTGGAGGCAGGAGAACATGGTGTCAAGCGACGGCCTCGCAGAAACAAAGGAATTACCGGCAGTAAGCTATGAAGATGAGAAAGGGATATATGGCAGACTTGTTCAGGTTGATGGGCCAAAACACGGAAGCCTCCAGAGTTGTGGGGTTTTTCAGCCCGGAAGAAAAGTAACAACAAATTGTTTTGACAAGGGTCAGCTCTATTATTCTCTTCACGGAGTGCAGACCTATCTGAGCCGCCTCGGGATCAAGACTCAAAAGATACTGACCTCTAACGCAAACGGGCCCTTCCCTATCCGCGCACATGCGAATGCGACAAGCGCTTTGAATGCGTGGTATTCACCTCAGTCAAAAGACCTCACGTTTGGAACGGCCGGCGACATGAGCAAGGGGGAAGATCAATGGCATCTTGCATCAGACAACGATGTCTCCGTTCATGAATTTGGCCATCTCATCCTTGATCATATCAACCCAATGCTTGGCAAGACCCGTTATGGTGAAGGCCGGGCCATTCATGAAGGGTTTGGGGATGCTCTTGCGGCCCTCTATCACAATGACGCCGAAATGAGTGAAGACTTTGCCGTAGCTATGGGGAGGACTCCGAACAAAGAAGACGGATTGAGAAATTTAAATAACGACCTGACGATTGAACAGGTCTCAACAGAGGAACACGATCGTGGTCAGGTCTATTCCGCATTTTTCTGGTCACTCAAGAAATATTTGAGCGATCAAAACGGCCCATTCAAGCTCTCGGAAAGAGCCGCGGCCGATCTTTGCGTTAAAATACTCTTCAACCACGCCTCGATGTATCAATCTTCTTCACCAAAACCGAAGGATTTTGTCTTTGCGGTTCTCTTGGGGATAGACGGTCTGGCCAGCGAAGATTTGCTTGGTGTAGATATAAATGCCCTGAAATCAACGGTGACATGGGAAGCGGCCAGAAGAAAACTGATTAAGCCTGATGATAAAATAGATCAGGGGGAATATGCAGAGTCATTTGAAGAGATAAGGCATCTTTTTAGCAAAAAAACCCGCTTTCAACCATTCCATTCAACAAGCTTTATCGGAGGGACAAGAGAAATACATCAACAAAAATATATCACCGCAAATGGGGTGGAAGTGGATGTTGTTGGAAAGGGTTTAATAGTTAATAAAGATGCAAAGGGATCCGTATTGTCGATATCGTTGAAGGATGTGTGGAGACCAAAATCCGGAAATGTCGATGAGACAATAAGCATTCCTCCCTCTGAGGCAATGAGATTTGCAGGAATGGACGCCGGCAAGAGGATGAATGAGGCACAGAGCTGGATGAATGCACTTTATGCATCTCCGCCGGAAAATTCATTCGAACTTTACCAGCAATTTGAGATGGATAAGATTATCGCCCAAACCGCACTGCAAAATCTGACCGGTCCCGGGTTCGGATCACCGAAACTGAATCTGGTTTTAATCCCCGAGTCGGGCAACCTGCATTATGAAATTAAGGTTGGAATGGGCATCTATTATGTGAACGCCAGAACCGGTGATGTAATCTTCAAGAAGGATGTATTTGTCAACTAGACACAAAAAAACTGAGAATTTTTTCAGCTAATAATTCTTTGTCATTGTCCATTGTGACAACATGGCCGGAGTTCTCAAGCCAGAGAACCTCCGGCCTGATTTTTTTCGCCTCAGAGCAAAGCATGTCAACGTTGAATGGGAAAACAACATCGTCATGTCTCGAATATGCAAGCATGGTTGGTGTGTTGAGATTCTTTAAATCTTTCAGGATCTCTTTTTGCAGTTTTTGAAGCTCCCAGACCGATCTTACCGGAATTTTATGATAACTGGAGTTTTTATATATCTCTCTTCCGGTCTCATTTATGACGCTCTTCTTCCAGTCCTTCCCCGACATCTTCACAAATGTCCTGACGATTGGGAGATGTGAAGCCGGAAGTAGAAAATTTTCCAACACAGAAGAGAGTTTGAGCGGGGCCGCTATACAGGCAATTCTGGAAAGTGGCCGGTTTTTATCCAGAGCAAGTTTGAGTGTCAATAAACCGCCCAAAGAGATTCCTGCACAACAGATCTTATCAACACTTCCAAGCATTTCATCATATGCGCTCGCAACAGATTGATACCACTCCTCCCATCTCTTGCCGGAAAGCTCGCTTATGTTTGTACCATGACCTGCAAGCAGAGGAGTAACCACTTTTATGCCGTTACGGCTTAAATATTCTGAAAGTGGTGCAACATTTGCCGGTGTTCCGGTCAGGCCGTGGATTAGTATCGCCCCTCTTTTCATGACGGGGATTGTACCATGATGAAATAATGAATAAAACTAGATTTTAGTTGTTTGGGATTTTAACTGTGTATTGGGTGCCGGCCAATAGACCTTCTAGATGTCTTGCGGCTCCGGCAACCTCAATTGCCGATAAAGGATTTAATGCAATGCTCACCGAAGACCCCATCAATAACCCAAGGGAGTCTGAATTCTCATTACCATTATTATTTGAAGCAACGTAACGCGGTTTCCCGGTGACGCTCTCTTTGAATATCCTCACTGCATATGGAACAATTTTTGAGTAATCTGTGTTGTCGGCAGAGACGCTCGGACCTGTTCGCACCTGATCTTGAACAAAACTTCTCCATGCAGCAAGATAGTCTCCCACAATCTCTTTTCTGAGCTCAATACACTCATCCAAGATCATTCCATTCATTCCAACACATTTTTCAAGCGCAGATGTCACAGTCATATCCTTGTTACTTCTCCTTTCATCCTATGAGGGATGCTAGGAGCCTGTCGGGAAATTCGACTTGTCATCGCGAGGAGGCCGAAGGTCGAC
>CAZTCA010000006.1:0-25219 GCA_964612405.1 uncultured Pseudomonadota bacterium | reverse complement strand
CATCCTCTTTGAGTTTTTCAACGTTATGTTTTAACTCATTTTTAATGACATCCTCCATCCCCTTCCGATCGGCGGCTGTCAAATTATCACCAACATCTTTGCCAATCTTGAAGATCTCCGAGATCCATGTCTTGATATCCTTGTAGGCCTCGGCAATTGCTCCACTCTTGTATGCGGTCGCCACATGTTCCTTGATAGGCTTGCCGTCCCACTGATAATTTGAGATATAGATAACCCCCGCAATCAAGAGGATTAGAACAATGAGGCTCTTTAACCATCTGAAGATAAACATAATTGAGTGGCATATAAACCATACTTATTTATTTACTGTCAAGGCGATTTATGTTACCTTGCGGTCCGCAAGTCAGTAGGTCTGCATGTCTTCAAGTCATCAATTAAGCGCAGACCTGAAGACATGGTGACCTGTAGACATGGAGACGTATTCAAAAATGACAAAACCAAAAATACTGATAGTCGACGACAACAAGGTGAATATCGAGCTTCTGCGGGCACAGCTAAAACCCTATGATTACGCGATAGAAACCGCCCTGGACGGCGAAGAGGCCCTTGAGAAGATCTCCAGAAACCCGCCGGATCTGGTTCTGCTGGATCTGATGATGCCAAAAATCTCCGGATATGAGGTCTGCAGATCGATAAAACAGAACAAAATGACCCAATTCATCCCGGTTATTGTCATTACGGCACTTCAGGAGCTGGATGACAAGTTGAAGGCAATTGAGCTAGGCGCTGACGATTTTCTGGTAAAACCCTTCAACAAGCTTGAGCTGACAACGAGGATCAAATCACTTTTATACACAAAAGCACTGTACGACGACCTTGATACAAGCGAAAACATCCTCTTCTCGCTGGCCGAGGCACTTGAAGCAAAAGACATCTACACGCGCGGCCACTCAGAACGTGTCTCAAAGTTGTCCGTATCAATAGCAAAGAGGATGGGCCTCACGGAAAAAGAGATTGAGATTATCAAAAAAGGCGGCTTTCTCCATGACATAGGGAAGATCGGCGTAAAGGAAGATGTCCTTTTGAAACCGGGGAGATTGACGGATGAGGAAATGGAACATGTCAGAAGTCATCCCAAGCGCGGCTATGACATCTGTCAACCGCTGAGATCACTTGAAGACGTACTCCCCTGCATCAGGTGCCATCACGAAAGATATGACGGCGGCGGATATCCGGACGGTTTAAAGGGAGATAAGATCCCGATGTTCGGCATGATACTTGCCGTTGCGGACTCGTTCGACGCCATGACCACAGATCGTCCTTACAGAAAAGCAATGACCATTGAAACTGCGATAAAGATTTTTGAGGATGAAATTGGAAGCGGGCAGTGGAATCCTGAGATCGTGAAGACGCTCATTCAGATTGAAAAAAGCCAGAGATAAACTTTTCTCATGATACTCATAACAGGAGTAAACGGATTTATCGGTTCGCACATTGCGCGAATTCTTGTGAACCGTGGCTTGAAAGTTCGTGGCCTAGTCAGAAAGACCGGCAACCTCCGCAACATCATCGACATACAAGATAGAATTGAACTGATTGAGGGCGATGTCAGAGACCGGCAGATTGTGAAGAGATCGCTTGAGGGAATAAAGATCTGTTATCATCTGGCGACTCTTGTAAAATCCGGAAGTCGTGAAGAATATCTCTCATGCAGTCTGGGTGGAACAACAAATGTCTGCGATGAATCTCTCAAGGCCGGAGTTGAAAAAATCGTCTTCACAAGTTCCTGCGTGACACTGAAGCCCGCAGACGATGATTATTCAGAGAGTAAACACATTGCGGAGAAATACGTCAGATCCGCGATAGACAAGGGTTTGCCGGCGACAATCACCAATCCGGGAGCGGTCATGGGGCCGGGCGATATAAACATCACCCCGCCCGGGAGGTTGATGTTACAGTTCCTTCGCGGCAAGATACCCTTCTATTTTGAAACCGGGTTTAATGTTACAGATGTCCGTGATGTCGCCTCTGCGCATGTCCTCGCCGCTGAAAAAGGGAGGATCGGCGAAAGATATGTGATCGGAAACCATAACGTCTATCTTTCGGAATTATTTCCTCTTTTTAAAAAAGTGAGCGACAAGAGGCCTCTATCTTTCAAACTCCCCTATCGCCTTGTTGAGGTCGGAGCACTTCTCACAGGTAAAAATTCAAACATCTCAAAGACGGTCCGCAAGGCATATCACCCGTTTTTTCTCGATTCTGAAAAAACAAAAAATGAACTTGGATGGATACCGGAATATCCGCTGGAGACAACACTCAAAGATGCGTGGAAGTGGTATTCTGAGAATAAATCTAGGGCCTGAGTTCCTTATGCTCTTCTCCGTCAAAACTTAAAATCTTTGGAACTCCTTCAACTATTGTTTCAATATTTGCGGGCCTGCCCCAGACTTTGCACAGACTCGTGAGTGTCTCCTTTGCATAGTCCTCTTTCAGGTCGACCCCTTCGTGATAATGCTTCAGGAGCAGTTCTCCCCTGTTCTTGTAATTACCATCCACAACCGAGATGATCGGATAGCCAAAATTGGTCAGCTGGAATAGGAGTTGTTGTTTGATCTTCTGAAACTCGCGGGATGCAATTTCATACATATCCGAACTCTGGTTATATGCGAACGTAAAAAGCTTCTGATCTCTGCAAAACTCCGGCGTCAAAAACTCGTCGATAAAAGTAATGTCATTATAAAGTTTTCTCACCTCGAAGATCTTTTTTCTGCCGAGGCCTAGGTTTTTATCCCATCTTGCCTTCTCCACCATGTTTTCACATTCATCATATTCCTTGCCGAATCTCCCTTTGTCCCATCTCTCTTCAATATTTTTAAACAACTCCACCCCGAGCTTATATGGGTTGAGTCTCCCCGGATATGGCGAAACGGTTCCGGAATGATGATCTGCATAATCTATCAGCTCACTGTCCTTCAACGCCCTCCTTGTCATGATTAGCGAGTGAAAAAACACGGCCCAACCCTCGTTCATGATCTTGGTCTGAGCCTGCGGGATAAAATAATATGATTCTTCGCGCAATATTGAGAGAATATCTCTCTGCCACTTCTCAAGCTGTGCGTGAGCAATCAGAAACCCCATCACATCGCGTTCCGGACTCTCCGGAAAATTTCTCTCTCTCTTTCGCTCCTCTTCAAGTTTCTTTGCCTGTTCTTCAAGGAAATCATCCGGATTTAAATATTTATCAAGATATGGACGCCCCCCTTTCAATCTCTGAACGATTTTTATCTCTTCAACACTCGGCTCATCGCCCCTGACTCTGGTTCTTCGGATTGCGGCGGCGTGGTGATCTATGAGACTGTCAATTGAGAGACACGCATCGATAAAATCTTCTACAACATCCTGACCATAGCGATTTACGTATCCAGTGATTTTGGTTCGGTGATTCCCCATCTCATCCATCATCTTCCGGTTTGTGTGTGCAAAATATATATTGTTCTTGAAAAAATCGCAGTGGGCATAGACATGCGCCATCACAAGCTTCTGATCGACAATACCGTTGGCATATAAAAGATAAGCATAGCAAGGATCGTTGTTGATGACCATTTCATAGATCTTTGAAAGACCCCATGCATAGCTCTTTGAGAGCTGTTCATACTCCATTCCAAACCGCCAGTGGGGATAACGATTCGGAAAGCCGCCATATGAAGCAACTTCATTCAATTCCTTCCAGTCTAGCACTTCAAAAACGACGGGAAAGAAATCGAGGCCGCATTCTCTTGCATAGCCCTCAATCTCATCCTTTAATTTTTGTAAATCTGGCGTTAAGTTCATTTTCCTTTACCCAAAAAGTCTTTGATTGAACCAACAATTGCATCTTTGTTTGCAATCTTGGATGTAATCACCTTCTCTTCTTCTTTAAAATTTTCTTCAAGGTCCTTCATAAACTGCCCGCTCCCATACTCACTCTCCACCTGACCATAGCAGAATACGTTTGAAGCGGGGATCAGGTCCTCTTTCAAAAGCTTGATACATTCATCTGTATCGTTTCCGGACCAGTTATCACCGTCTGAAAAATGAAATGGATAGATATTCCACATTGCCGGATTATATTTATCTTCAATGAGTTTCAACGCAAGTTTATAAGCGGATGAAATTATTGTGCCGCCGCTCTCGCGTGTGTGGAAGAAGGTTTCACGATCAACTTCTCTTGCAACCGCGTCGTGGATGATAAAACGTGTATCGACATTTTTATACTGGCTCTTGAGCCACGTGTCGATCCAGAAGGCCTCAAGCCTCACAATCTCTTTCTGCTCGTTGCCCATTGATCCCGAAACATCCATCATATATATGATAACCGCCTTCGCCTCAGGTTTCGGCTCGTCTTTCCACATCCTGTAGCGGCGGTCTTCCCTGATGGGGACGATCAACGGATTTTTAGGATCATACGCGCCAGACATGATCTGGCGTCTCAGCGCCTGTCTGTATGTCCTCTTGAAATGTTTGAGAGATTCCGGACCCGAAAGCCCGACTGATGTATATTTGGTCTTTTTCGCAACTATCTCTTCCTGGCCCTTCGGTTCGATCTTTGGAAGCTCCAGCTCCTCTCCAAGAATCTCCGCCAGTTCATCAAAAGAGATCTCTACTTCAAGAAGGTGCTGGCCGGGCATGTTCCCCGCCTGCTGAGATCCGCCCTCTTCGCCTTCGCCGCGGGCAAGAGGAGACCCTTCCTCTCCTTCGCCCTGGCCTACTCCGCCCTGCTGTTTATCACCGTAGACAAACCTTGGGATATCGATCCGCGGAATTGGAATGCTCACAAGTTCCTTCCCCTTCTTTCCGATCATTTCAGAGCTTGTGATAAATTTCCGCAGTTCCTTCTTGATGCGACCGCGAATAATCTCGCGGAACCGTCCTATATCTTGTTCGATTTTTTGTGCCATCTGGTGCGTTTGTGCGTTTGTGCGTTTGTGCGTTTGTCTTTCACAAACGAACTAACGAACTAATGAACTAATGAACTAGCGTACTAATTACTGTTTTCCACTATCCCTGATATCACCGCGTGCAAAGATAGATGCCACAAAGTTCAAGACATCTGTCGAACAGACTTCACAATAATTATAATTTTTGATCAGACGCGACTTGACGACATCAATCTTCTCCTGCGTGTCTTTGTCTATAACGGTAGAGACAAGACTTGTGAGCTTGATTGAATCTTTCTGATCTTCAAAAAGCTTCAACTCCAACGCCTTGTGCATTCTCTCGTTCATCTTATAGTTGAACTGCTTTCCTTCAATCGCCAAGGCACCAATGTAGTTCATGATCTCGCGCCTGAAATCATCTTTTCTCGACTCAGGAATGTCGATCTTCTCTTCAATCGAACGCATCAACCTCTCATCCGGCTCGTCATCCTGACCGGTATACTTATTCTTCACTTTCTCTTTTTGAGTATATGCCTTCAGGTTGTCGACATAGTTTGAGCAAAGTCTTGCGATCGCCTCTTCGTCTGCAGAAATCGCGCGCTGGACCTCGTTTTTCACCGTATCTTCATACTCCTCCTTCACCATCGCCAAAAGTTCCATGTACTTCTTCTTCTGATCATCACTCTTAAGAAGTATGTGGTGCTTTAGACCGCTTTCAAGCTCATTCAAAACCATAAACGGGTTGATACATCCACCACCGAAATCGCCAACCAAAGAATTTGATATCTTATCCTGAATATATCTCGGAGAGATTCCGTCCATCCCCTCTCTCACTGCCTCTTTGCGGAGCTCCTTCACATTGTCTTCGGTATAACCCGGAAGGCTCTTGCCGTCATAGAGCTTGAGTTTCTGCATGTATGTCAGATTCGCCTTCTTCGGCTCTTCAAGTCTTGTCAGCACTGCCCACATCGCCGCCATCTCGAGTGTATGCGGAGCTATATGTTTTCCTCTGACTCTGTCCTGACGATAATCCTTCTCGTATATCTTTATCTCTTCATGAAGCTTTGTGATGTACGGCAGATCGATCCTGACTGTTCTGTCGCGAAGCGCTTCCATATACTCATTATTCTGGAAACGTTTGAACTCGGCCTCGTTTGTGTGGCCGATGATCACTTCATCAATGTCCGTCTGCGCAAACTTCTTCGGCTTCACCTTATGTTCCTGTGAGGCGCCGAGCAAATCATAGAGGAACGCCACATCGAGCTTTAAAACTTCTATAAATTCGATCAGACCGCGGTTGGCGATATTAAATTCACCGTCAAAGTTGAATGCGCGCGGGTCTGAATCTGAGCCATACTCTGCAATCTTTCTATAATTTATGTCTCCGGTCAGTTCGGTCGAATCCTGGTTCTTTTCATCCTTCGGCTGGAAGGTTCCAATTCCGATTCTATCTTTTTCAGACATGACGATACGTCTGACATTGATATGATCCATCACCTTCGACCAGTATCCGCCATAGTGTCTGACAAGTTCTCCATAAATAAACCTGCACGCCGGGCATATGTCGCCTTCAAGCACAATTCTATCCTCATCCGGTAATTTTTTATTGATCTCCGTCAGGACCTTATCGCGCATTTCATTAGGAATCAGCCTCAGCGGATCTTCGTGCATCGGACACTTGATCTCGGAAGCTGAGCCAAAGATGTTTGTCTTGTCATCCAGATCATTTTTGTTCCATGAATATGAGTAGAGGGCCCCCTCGTCCGTCTTTGAATATGCCTCAAGGCCCTTCTTCAACATCCTCACCACGGTACTCTTTGCACTCCCGACCGGTCCGTGAAGCAGAAGAATTCTCTTTTCCGTTCCATATTGGCGTGCCGCCGAACGGAACGCATTGACAACCTTCATGAGATGGACATCAAGCCCATAAACCGCATCTTTTCCGTTTTCAAAGGGGTCCTGGAAAAATTTATAGTGTGTGATCTTCTTTTTATACTCTGTAAACTCCTCCGAACCGTGAGAAATGATCATGTCGTAGATCCTCTGGAACGAGGTTCGTGCAACCTTTGGATTTTTCTCAACAATACTCAGGTAATCCGAAAATGTCCCCTCCCAGTTGAGGTCCTTATACCCCTCTATGTTATGCATCGACTTTATCAACCCTATCAGACCATGTTCCTTGATCTGAGCCGATGTGCTTTGGTTATCCTTCTTGGTCTTTGTTGTTGTCATTTTTCACCCCTTTTTTGGTAGCCTACGTGGTTTTCGCAGTATAACCGAAAACGGGGATATTGACAAGGGTCAATACTCGTGAGATCGTTGTAATTACAATGGAAATGAAGCAACGGATAGACGCCATCAGAACAAGGGTTGCCGACACCTGCAAGCGTTGCGGGAGAGCCCCGTCTGAAATCAGGATAATCGCAGTCTCAAAGACCAAGCCGGTTGAGGCAATCAGGATGGCAGTGGAGGCCGGACAGGTGGCGTTTGGCGAGAACTATGCGCAGGAGCTGAGGGATAAGGCAAAGGAGTTGTCAGGGGTTGAATGGCATTTTATTGGGCGCCTACAGAAGAACAAAGTCAAATATGTGGCGCCAGTTGCAAACTGGATACACACTGTTGACTCGGTTGATCTTATTGAAGCTATTAACAAACGCCTTTCCAACGTACCAACGTACCAACGCACCAACGTACTAATAGAAGTGAACGTCGCCGGAGAATCTGCAAAATCCGGCATTGCACCCGAAAAAGTCTTCGACCTTGTACAGGCCTTTCAAGCGAACCAACGAACCAACGAACCAACGAACACATTAGCCCTGAAAGGGCTAATGACGATGCCCCCTTACTCTGACAATGCTGAGAAGAGCCGTCCCTATTTCAAAAAACTAAGGGACTTGCTAAATGAAATAAACAAACGTAATATATACCCTGAAAAGTTGACTGAACTCTCCATGGGAATGTCTCAAGATTTCGAAGTCGCAATTGAGGAGGGAGCAACTATGGTTAGGATTGGAACTGCCATTTTCGGGTTTCGTCAACAATAGCTAGTCATTGCGAGGAATGTAAATGACGAAGCAATCTAGTGTATTCACTGGATTGCTTCTCCCCCGCCAAAAGCGTGGGATCGCAATGACACGAACCACGAGGTAAATATGCATGCACTAGGCTACTTAATACTGGCAATAGCAAGAATGGTCGGGTTGATCATCAACATCTACACATTTATTATTGCCGCGGCAGTGATAATCTCGTGGGTAAACGCAGATCCATCAAATTCGATTGTCAGAGTGATTCGATCTGTAACCGAACCTGTCTTTAACGTCTTTAGAAAGATCATTCCTGCCAGTCTTTACAGAACCGGTTTCGACTTCTCCCCTATCGCCGCCCTTTTAACAATTATCCTTCTCGACACAATCGTTGTCAACTTCCTCTTTGATATTGGAAGAGGATTGTTGATGAAATAATCTGGTGCGTTGGTGCGTTAGTTCCTTGGTTCCTTTATAAAATGATCATAAAGATACATATTCAGCCGAATGCTAAGAAGGATGAAATTGTGTCGATGGGGACAGACCCCAGGTACTCTGATGACAAGAGACTTGCCAAGGGATCTGTCCCCGTCGTAATTAAAATCCGTCTCAAGGCGGCGCCGGTTGATGGCAAAGCAAACGAAGCATTGATTAAATTTTTATCTAAGAAATTAGGCATCCCAAAATCGGCCATTGAAATAAAGGCCGGCCACACCTCAAGGCAAAAGATATTATCAATAATTGGAAATTCGATTTTAGAAAAGTTGAAGGCCTAGCGTAACAACTCCCGCCACCCAGCAATAGATCCCAAACCACCAGAGTTTGCCGTTTTGGATTATCTTCAAGAGCCATTTAATGGAGAGATAACCGACAATAAACGACACGATTGTGCCGATTATAAGTTGCGGAAGACCTTCTGCTGGAAAATTAGCAAGGTCTTTTGCATCAAGAAGCGCTCCGCCGCCGATTGCAGGTATCGCTATCAGAAATGCAAACTTTGCGGCAGTTGCTTTGTCTAACTTTAAAAATAGTCCCGCAATAATTGTACTTCCGGAACGCGATATCCCCGGGATCATTGCAAAAGCTTGTGCAAAGCCGATGAGGAGAGATTTTAACCAAGAGTTGCCATACTCGTTGTCACTGCGAGCAGAGCGAAGCAGTCCAGCGCATTCACTAGATTGCTTCGCTTCGCTCGCAATGACGGGGGCACTTAAATACTTTGTAGACCAAAGAAAAGTTCCTGTGACGAGCCATGCAATTCCGACAACGAGAACAGAGGAGAACATGGTCTCAATAACGCTCTTAAAAGAAAGACCGATCACTGCCGCTGGAATCGTTGCAACGATAATATAAAACATAAGTCGCCATGCACGCCCAGTTAGCATTTCAAATACATCTCTCCAGAAAACTGCGAGGACTGCCAGAAGAGTGCCGACATGAAGCGCAACATCAAAGGCAAGAATAATCTCGCCACCCGCCTGCCAACCAAACAATTGTTGAATAACAACGAGGTGGCCGGAGCTGGAGACCGGAAGAAACTCAGTTATCCCCTGAAGGGCACCTAGAATTATAGATTGGAGGATTGTGAGCATTTATTAATGAAGAAGTGGTGAATTAGCGGGGACGACGGGGCTCGAACCCGCAACCTTCGCCGTGACAGGGCGACGATCTAACCAATTGATCTACGTCCCCGCTAATTCACCATCTAGTTTTCAACTCACTCTGACGGGGCTTCCCGTCCAGTCACCACAGTGCTTGGTGCCAAGTGTTTAGCGTTTGGTGTTTTAACACTATACACTAAGCACTAAGCACTAAACACTAATCACTGCCTTTAATGTGGGCGCTATAGGATTCGAACCTATGACCCCCGCCGTGTAAGGGCGATGCTCTTCCGCTGAGCCAAGCGCCCGCTCTATTCAAGCGGCTAGCCTTGCTAGACTAAAGTCGTTCGAAAGTCAAATACTAATGCCTGACCGCGGCCGGCGCGCCGTTACCCTTCTTCGCGATCACTTCCACAGGCACCTTCTCATCTTTCTTTCCCTTTTTAAATATCTTTGAGGAGTCTTTCATTGCCAGTGCTTTCTTGAGAACCTCATCCATGTGCTTGACAGGGAAAATCTCCAGATCTTTTAAGATGTTTTTGGGTATATCCTCCAGGTCCTTTTCATTGTCCTTGGGAATCAGGATCTTCTTGAGCTTCCCACGATGTGCCGCCAGCAGTTTCTCCTTCAACCCTCCTATGGGCAGGACCCTTCCGCGAAGAGTTATTTCACCAGTCATTGCCAGGTCGCGTCTCACCGGAATATTCAACAGGGCAGATGTAATGGCAGTCGCCATTGTGATTCCCGCCGAAGGACCGTCCTTAGGAATTGCGCCTTCAGGCACATGAACGTGGATATCGATCTTCTGATAGAAATTTTTGTCGAGGTTTAAGGATTCCGCACGTGAGCGAACATAACTCATTGCGGCCTGCGCCGATTCCTGCATCACCTCTCCCAGCTTTCCGGTTATAGTCAGTTTCCCTTTGCCGGGCATTATGATAGTTTCAATGGTCAGTAGTTCTCCGCCGACCTCCGTCCATGCGAGCCCCGTGCACATTCCGACGTCATCATGTTCCTCGGCCATTCCAAATCTATACTTTGGCACACCCAGATATTTCTGAACCTTCTTGGGTGTAACATTCACTTTTCTGAAATTTGTTTTGTCTTTGGCAACATCACGCGCCACTTTTCTGCACAACGATGCAATCTCTCTTTCCAGATTACGAACGCCGGCCTCTCTGGTATAATTCCTGAGCAACATCTTGAGTGCACTGTCAGTGAATCTGATATGCTTCTCTGTCAAACCATTTGCCTCACGTTGTTTCTTTATCAGATAACGTTTGGCAATTTCCATTTTCTCCGGCTCCGTATATCCCGGAATCCGGATAATCTCCATTCTGTCCTGCAGTGGAAGCGGAATCGACGGAAGCGTATTCGCGGTCGTGATAAACATGCAGTGCGAAAGATCATAATCGAGATCCAAATAGTGATCGTTAAATGTTGCGTTCTGCTCCGGATCAAGCGCTTCAAGAAGTGCTGACGACGGATCGCCTCTGAAATCTGCGCTCATCTTATCAACTTCATCCAGCAGGAAGACCGGATTGTTTGATCCGGCTTTCTTGAGCGATTGAATTATCTTTCCTGGAAGCGCGCCGATGTATGTACGTCTGTGACCCCTGACCTCCGCCTCATCGCGAACTCCGCCAAGCGAACAGCGTACAAATTTCCTGCCGGTCGCTCTTGCAATTGAACGGCCAAGAGATGTTTTACCGACGCCCGGAGGGCCGACCAGACAAAGAATCGGGCCTTTCATCTTCTCAACAAGACTGCTCACGGCAAGATATTCCACAATTCTCTGCTTTGGCTGTTCTAATCCATAATGATCTTCATCCAAAACGCGCTCGGCCTCCCTCACATCAAGCTTATCTTCGGTCATTTCATACCACGGAAGTGACAACAACCAGTCGATATAATTTCTCACGACAGTCGCTTCGGCCGACATCGGGCTCATCATCTTGAGCTTTTTGAATTCAGCCTTCACCTTCTGAACCCCCTCAGCACTCATCTTCTTGTTCTTTATTTTATCTTCAAGCTCCTGAAGTTCGCTCTTGAATTCATCGCGCTCCCCCAACTCTTTCTGAATTGCCTGCATCTGCTCGTTGAGATAATATTCGCGCTGAGTCTTCTCCATCTGCTTCTTCACCCTGCCGCGGATGCGTCTCTCAACCTGCAGAATCTCGATCTCGGCCTGAATCATGCTGTATAATTTTTCAAGACGCTCTTTTGGGGAAGAAATTTCCAGAACAACCTGCTTGTCTGCAAGTTTTAGAGTCAGATGCGCAACAATTGTGTCCGCAAGCCTGGACGCATCTTCAATCTGAGAGACAGAGGCCAGCATCTCAGGCGGAACGCGCTTGTTCAGCTTTACGTAGTTTTCAAACGCCTGTTTCACGCCGCGCATCAACGCTTCCACTTCAACAATATCGCCCATATCCTCCACGATCTCCTTGGCCTCAACCATAAAGAATTTATCGTGTGGCACATATTGAGTGATCTCTGCCCTCTTTTTACCTTCCACCAGAACTTTCACGGTACCATCCGGAAGTCTCAATAGTTGGATGATAGATGCCAGCGTCCCGACTTTGTAGATATCCTCTTCCTTCGGATCGTTTGTGCGAGGATTGACCTGTGCGGTAAGGAGGATATCTTTCTCCTTATTCACTGCCTCATCCAACGCTAAAATAGATTTTTCCCTCCCCACAAAAAGTGGAACGACCATGTGCGGAAAAACCACAATGTCTCGAAGCGGTAATAACGGCACTAATACTGTATCATTTGGCATTTAATCCCCCCTTGGATTTTCTTATGCTGCTTTTTCCTTATCCATCACCGCAAGCGGTTTTTTCTTCTTCAACACAACATCTTCATCCACAACAATCTCGCTGACACCCTCTTCAGAAGGGATATCATACATTATATCCAACATAATTCCCTCAAGAATAGCACGAAGTCCTCTGGCCCCGCTCTTTCTCTTCACTGTCTCTTTTGCGACAATTTCCAGAGCCTTTGGTGTAAACTCGAGCTTCACCTTGTCAAACTCAAACAGTCTCATATATTGTTTCACGAGCGAATTTTTCGGCTTCGTCAGAATTTCCATCAACGCATTCTCATCAAGTTCATTTAACGTGGCAATGACCGGAACTCTTCCGACAAATTCAGGTATAAAACCAAACTTCATGAGATCTTCCGGTGTCACGTCTTTCAACACATCTCCAATCGCCCTGTCCTTCTTTGATTTTACATCCGCGCCAAATCCAAGTCTCTTTTCGCTAACACGGTTGCCGATAATATCTTCCAGCCCCACAAACGCACCACCGACAATAAAGAGAATGTCTGTTGTATCAACCGGAATATATTCCTGTTGCGGATGCTTTCTGCCACCCTTGGGCGGAACGCGGGCTATTGTCCCTTCCATAATCTTCAACAGCGCCTGTTGAACGCCTTCCCCCGAAACGTCTCTGGTAATAGACGGCCCTTCCTGCTTGCGGGCAATCTTATCAATCTCGTCTATATATATGATACCTCTCTCGGCTCTGGAGCGGTCATAATCGGCCGCCTGAAGGAGAGAGAGGATTATATTTTCGACATCTTCGCCCACATAACCGGCCTCTGTCAGTGTAGTTGCGTCTGTGATCGTAAACGGAACATTCAAAACACGCGCAAGCGTTCTGGCCAAAAGTGTCTTTCCGGTTCCGGTCGGACCGACCAGAAGAATATTACTCTTCTGAATTTCCACGTCTGAAGAAGAGGCGCGGTTTGCAATTCTCTTATAATGATTATGAACGGCAACCGACAACACCTTCTTTGCCTCATCCTGCTCAATTACAAACTCGTCTAAAATTTTCTTGATCTCTTTCGGCCGCGGAACGCCAAGTTCTGAAACCCACTGCTGATTTCTGAGATTTTCTTCGGCAATAATGTCATTACAAAGATTGACACACTCGTCGCAGATATAAACAGAAGGGCCCGCGATGAGTTTTCTCACCTCGCGCTGGCCTTTTCCGCAGAATGAGCAGAGTAAATTTGTGAGATCTGTAGATTGTTCGGTCATTTTTTCTGTTTCACCACTTCATCTATCAGGCCATACTCAAGCGCCTCGGTCGGTGTCATAAAATAATCTCTATCTGTGTCTGCCTGAATCTTCTCAAATTTTTGAGAAGTAAGTTCCGCCAATATCTGGTTTAGTTTTTCACGGATACGAAGGATCTCCCTGGCATGAATCGAGACATCAGATGCCGCGCCTTGAATCCCACCCAAAGGCTGGTGAATCATTATCCGTGAATGAGGGAGTGCGGTCCTCTTCCCCTTCTTTCCGGCCGCAAGAAGAATTGCGCCCATGCTCGATGCCTGCCCCATACACGTAGTCGAGACGTCCGGCTTTACATATTGCATGGTATCATAGATAGCCATACCCGCCGCAACCTCGCCGCCGGGCGTATTAATATATAACTGTATGTCTTTATTGGGGTTATCTGATTCCAGAAAGAGCATCTGGGCGATTACAATGTTTGCCACTTCGTCGTTAATGCCGGATCCGACAAATATTATACGATCTTTTAGAAGTCGGGAGTATATGTCGTAAGAGCGCTCCCCCTTCGCGGTCTGCTCAACAACAATTGGAATTAGGTTCATATCGTCTTGTCATTGCGAGCCCCGAGCTAAGTTCCATATGTCTGTTGAAGAACGAAGTCGAGGGGCGTGGCAATCTCCTGAAAGCAACTGAATCCACTAGTTCCTTCGCCCCAAAATGGGGCTCAGGACGACCCCTTTTTAGGGGTCGTTTTCTCTTTTTTAACCTTCTTGGTCTTGATTTTAGCCTTTAAAATGATAAAATCAAGCGTTTTCTCATGTATTATTTGGGTCTTCAAACCGGACATCAGGTTATTCTTCTCATAATGCTCTCGTATGGTCTCCGGAGGCTTTCCTGCTTGGGCGGCAACTGCATTCAGGCGTGCTTCGACATCGGTATCTTCAACGGTTGTCCCAACAGAACCTGCGATTGAATCTAATATCAGGAATCCCCTCACTCTGTCCTCTGCGCTCGGTTTGAATTTCTGGATAAACTGTTCTGCCGTCATCCCCGATTCTTCAAATTTCTTACCTTGTGCGGCCAGCTGTCTTGCAAATCCCTCAAACATAAAACGGAGTTCGCTCATCACCATCCCCTCCGGTACATCAAATTTATTCTTCTTCACAAGAAGCTCAATGGCCTGATTTGCCATTTCAGATTTTGCCTCGTTCTCTGCAGTTGCCTCAAGCCTCTTTTTAATATCAACCTTCACATCATTTATTGTTTTAAAGCTTCCTAAATCTTTTGCGAAATCATCGTTTAATTCTGGAACCTTCTTGACCTTCAACTCTCTGACTTTAACATTGAACTCGCCTTTTTTACCGGCAATATCTTTGTTGAAGTAATCTTTTGGATATTCAAACTCAATCTTCTTGGATTCTCCGGCTTTCATGCCGATCACCTTCTCTTCAAACACAGGCAGAAGATTGCCGCTCCCGATATCCATTGCAAAATTTTCCGCCTCTCCGCCCTTGAAGGACTGGCCATCTGCCGTTCCTTTAAAATCTACAAAGGCGACGATATCTTTCCTGACAGCCTCTCCTTCTTTCGCCGGCTCAAGCTGTGTCATCTGCTGTTGGGTGCTCTTTAAAACATTTTCAACTTCTTCATCATCAATTTCTTTTATAAGCTTCTCGAGAGATAGGCCTTCATATTTTTCAATCTTCACTTCCGGCTTCACCTCAAATTCTGCTGTATAGCTAAAAGGCTTGTCTATCTTGAATTCCTTGAAATCTATCTTTGGCTCGGAGACGGGAAGAATGTTTTCATTCTTCAACACCTCGGGATATGTCGATTTCACAACTTCTTCCACCGTATTTTTCTCGGCATCGGCCTTATAATATTGCTCGAGAATATTTCTCGGCACTTTCCCCTCTCTGAAACCTTTGATCTTAGCCTTCTTGCCGATTTCTCTATAAACTTTATCGAGGGACTCTCTGATCTTTTCGACCGGAACCTCGACAGAAATCTTCCTCTTGATCTCACTGACCGTCTCTACCTGCGTCTTCATCAAAACTGCTCCTTCCTGGTTATGTTAAAAAATGTGGGGCAGAAGGGATTCGAACCCCCATGGTGTTACCCACTGCGTCCTAAGCGCAGCGCGTCTGCCATTCCGCCACTGCCCCAATAATCTACAAAGTCTGCTTGCCCCGCCTACTGGCGGGGCCAAATTCCGCCTGCCCGCCAAAGTATCAACGGCGGCGGGCCACCCTCGCCTTTTAGGTCCTCAAGTCTACAAGTCCTCATGTCATCAGGTCTTCAATTGTTGACATGATGACTTGCCGACGTGCAGACCTGTAGACCTGTAGACCTGTAGACCTGCAGACCTGCAGACCTGTAGACCTGTAGACCTGCAGACCTAAAAAAGGTGCGCAGACTTTATGATTTTTACCTTGCTTTTGCAAGCGGAAATGAATATCTGTGATTTCAATAACTTGAACGATTTTAAGAAGATAAGGGGGTTGTCATGTCATGGAATAGGGACTGGGGCGGGCCGGCCAAGAATATCTTTGAGGCATTGAAGGTTAAAAAGGGAGATAGGCTTGCCATAATTTTCAATACGGTCCTGCCGGGCAAGGAGTATCTGGTAGAAGCACTCGAAAATCTTGCCAAAGACAGCGGCATTGAATCGGTTTCAATTCAGGCCGAAATGGATGAATCGTTCAAAAATGAAGACATAGAAGAAAAGCTGTTCAAATTTTTCAAGGGTACCGAACAAAATAACAGAAAAATCTTTTTTACAACTTCCCGGGCACATATCACCCCTTCCCGCAGAAATATGCACAAGCTGATATGTCAAGACCCTCAAAAACTCGGAGGCTATGCTTTGAGCCTTCCGGTTGACAGTGCAGAAATTATGTACAACCTCTCATACGTTTCTCCGACTGCACTGCTTAAACGTGGAAAAGAATTGAAAGCAATTCTCTCAAAGGCAACAGGTGTTCGAGTAACTTCCAAAGGCGGAACGGATATTAGTTTCAACTGGGATTCAGGCAAAAGGAATTATTTAATCTCCGCCGGCTTTCCTGACACACATGATGACAGATGGGACAATCTTGGAGGCGAGGTTTATACTGCTCCGTTGCATAAAACTGTAAACGGCAGACTTGTTATCGACGGTGCAATTGGAGGCTTGGGCCTTGTTGATGATATTATTGTTGTGGATATTAAAAACGGTGTCGGGACAACCAATCTTGGTGAATCCAAATCAAAAAATGTAATAGACGAATTTGACTCTATTATGACATCTGCCCCATGCGCCAGTATCGTCGGTGAATTTGGAATCGGGACCACTCCGAATTTAAAACTCACGGGTGAACTAATAAATGACGAAAAGGTTGAGGGGACAATCCATATTGCATTTGGCGATTCATATGCCGCAGACGGGAGTGGCGGAGAAAATGACTGTGATTCTCACATGGATTGCATGGTACTTTCCCCAACTGTTAACTTGACAATTGATAACAAGACTGTTTGTCTAATGAAAGACGGTAAATTTTTAATGTAAAACGGAGGTATCAAATGAGCAAAAGCATACTAGATTTAGAGCCGAAGCGTGTCTGGCATTATTTCAATGAAATCTGCAAAATCCCCCACGGGTCCGGAAACGAGGCCGGAGTAAGGGATTATATTGTCGGCGTCGCAAAGAGCCTGAACCTCAAATATTCAGTAGACAAGAAGGGAAACCTCATTATCAAGAAACCTGCAAACAAGACAAACTCCACAAAAGGTGTCGTGTTTCAGGGTCACATGGATATGGTTTGTGTGGCGGAAAAAGGGAAGACATATGATCCCAAGAAAGATCCGATCAAGCCATATTCCGACGGCGAATGGGTCAGGGCTGAGGGAACTTCGCTCGGCGCGGATAATGCCATTGCACTCTCTCTTGCACTTTCAACTTTGGAATCAAAAGATGTTGTCCATGGTCCGCTTGAATGTCTCTTCACCGTTGAAGAAGAGACCGGTTTTGTCGGAGTGACAGAGCTTGGAGAAAATGTTCTTGAAGGTAAAACTCTGATAAACATGGACTCTGAAGTTGAAAACACGATTTATGTCGGATGCGCGGGCGGCAAAATCAGAACCTTCAAAGCATCAATCAAACACGTTGCGGCTCCGGCAAATTCGGTTGGATTGCAGATCTCTGTCTCAGACATGACCGGTGGACACTCCGGTCTTGAAATTGTTAAAGAGAGAGGAAATGCCATAAAGGTTTTGGGACGTATGATCCGTGAGATAAATTTGAAATGTGGAACAAACATCGCAAAGATAGAGGGCGGATCGGCACATAACGTAATTCCGCCAAATGCCAGCGCGGTAATAGCGGTCGGCTCTGATAAAAAAGCAAATGCCGAGAAGATTGTCAGCGATTTTATTCCTGTTTTCAAAAATGAACTCTCCGCCACCGATCCAAAAATGAAGATTGAAGTGAGTGACGCAAAACTGGAGAAGGTCCTCGATTCCGACAGCACAAATAAGATTATCAATATCATCAGCGCGGGTCCGCACGGCGTGCTGAAGATGTCGCTTGATATCAAGGGACTGGTTCAGACTTCGATAAATCTGGCGAATGTGGGCATTGAAGGTGATAATTTTACACTTGATGTCTCTTCCAGAAGTTCCGTTGAGTCCGAAAAAGAGACCGCAATGCAGGCATATGACTCGCTTGTAAACCTTATCGGCGGCGAAGTGGTCAGCACGATAACATATCCTGCATGGCAGCCGAATCTGAAATCACCACTGCTGAAAGTCTTCAAATCGGTCTACAAAGAACTTCACAATTCTGAGCCCATTGTAACGGCCATTCATGCCGGCCTTGAAGCGGGTGTCGTCAGCTCAAAGCACAAAGACATGGATATGATCGCATACGGTCCGGATCTTTTCGATGTCCATTCTCCGAACGAAAAGCTGAACATCAAGTCAGCGCAAAGTTTCTGTAAATTTATTACGATGGCACTTCAGGAACTTGCGAAATAACAGAATAGCTACACATTATACCACTCGCCATCCCAGATGTTTCTCTTTGTCCCATCCGGATATTCCAGCTCTATAGATTTGACACCAATGGGCGACCCCTTTGCATAAACAATATCTCTGTGTGTCACCGTCTCCGGCGTCTTAAATTTGTCTACTCCCCAAATTCCGCCCAACTGATCGCTTCTGCCATATGCCCAGTGAAACCCGGCCTTCTCTTCTTCTACTTCGCGTGCAACAATAAAATATTCATCCTTACTCTCCCTGACTAATGCCCGATCGTTACACCCGAGCCCAAACTCAGCAATATTCATTCGTGACGGATCTTCCGCAAAATATGCACGCATCTTATCGGCCTTTGGACCATTGCCCACTACTTCAATGATCTTGTTCTTATCAACTTTATAGACAACGAGCTCTCCTAAATAATTCACAGGCAGTTCGCCATGTGTTTTGCTCGGCTCATTTTTTTCACCTTCATATGGGGCCTTATAGACTTCGCCGCCCGGAAGATTGACGAGCTTATCTCCTGTTTTATTTGGTGGCAGTAATCCATTTTCTTCATGCGTCTCTCTAAATTTCAAGTCAAAATAACATTTATGCCCAGTTGCAAATGTCACTTCAGCTCCATCGGCCGGAGCAACGACCTTTGCAAGTTTACTGCACATCTCTGCAACTTTTGCGTAGTCTGCCGTGAGCGCTGATTCCTGCGCTTCTAAAAGTGTTTGCGGCATACTGGCAAAACGTAGTTTTTCATATTTCTTTGCAAATTCATTTAACGGCGCAGTGACAGAAAATTCTGTCATCGCAACGATCACTGTTGAAGTGCTGATAAAATCTTTCAAAACAATTTTGCCACCACCGATTATCACACCATCTTCAGGAAGATCGTGGCCATCCATCCCCCAACATGCAAAACCGATTATCGGATTCACTTTAAACCCAATCTCTTTAGAAAGTTCGACGAAGGTATCATGCCATTCCTTTGCCATAATCTCGCGTCTCTGCTTCCAATATATAATATCTTTTGCCCGCTCTGACGGGAGATCAATCATGACAGTCACCACATCTTCTTTTATGGGCTTGAACACATCAATAAACAATTTTCTCAAATTCAATTTTGCCATTGGGATTCCTCCTTTGTATGAGCTTTCACATGCCAGCATATTTTGCGCTTGGCAAGGAATAAAATATGATCTACAACCCTTTTGAGAAAAGACGAAGAAAGGTTGCGTTTATTATGAAACATGTTGAAAAATATATCTATCAGAAGCTTCTAAATACCATCCGGAGATGTATCCAAAATAAAAAAGAGATGGCCAGAGATGCCGCAATCGGGAAGATGGCATCCCGCCTTGCGCATGATGTTAGAAGTTCGCTTGCTTCTGTAGACAGATATCTTCGTCAAAATGTAAATCTTGATGAAGACACGGCTCAGATGCGTGATGCCGCCAAAAGGAGTCTTGAAAAACTTCTGCAGATGACCGACGATTTCATGAATTCTGCAAAAGCACTTGAAATAAAAACAAAAGATTCTAATGCCCATAACATTGAGACAATCGCCAAAGCCGGCGCTGAAATATATTCCGATTCGTCAATTCTTGTTATTGACGATGATCCGAAAATAAGAAAACAATTTAAGGAAATTGTGAAAAATATTACAGGAAACACGCCTATTGAGATGAAGAATGGTGAACAGCTCTTGAGGTCGACTCTGGATTTTTCAAAAATCAGGGTAGGCATTATTAATCATAAATTCAAGAACTGCATCCTCGACGGATTTGACATTCTGGAACATCTGAAGCACAAAAAAGTTCCGGTCTTATGTCTCTGCACTTCAATGCATGAAGATGCGGCCATCATAAAAGCGGCTAAAAATTTGGGAGTCAAACACATCCTGCCAAAGCCGATCAATGAAGGTCTGATTCGAGAAATTCTACAATAAAAAAAGGCCGCCCTATTATAGAGCGGCCTTTTGGCCATCTTGTATGCCACATAACTAACCCTTATTCTGCGTCGTAAACAAGTTCCGAAGGAGAATTGTTATCTTCGACAGATTCAGCATCTTCATCCGATAAACAACCTTCTTCTGCGCCATGTGTGAGCCTCTTCAATGGCTTCAAGAAGATAATAACAATTACGCCGATTATCATTGTAAGGATAGTAATCGTGCCGAAAACAGTTATCTCTCCGGAGCTTTCTGCCCACTCGCCGAATAGGCCAGCAATCTTATTTCCAAGGCCAGTTACAGCAAAATAGAGACCCATCATCAAGGATGCGTATTTAATAGGCGCTATCTTTGTGATGAATGACAGGGCAACGGGTGATGCGCATAACTCACCAATCGTAAAGAAGAGATATGCTAATACCAGCCATATCATCGAGGCTTTGCCTGCAACGCCAGCTTGGAGTGATGCAAAAATCATAAAGATGAAACCCGATCCCATAATCATGGTACCGAGGGCCATCTTGTAAATTGATGAAGTCTCCTTCCCGATTTTTCTATACCAATACCAAAAATTGGCAACTAGTGTACCAAATACAACAATGAATATCGGATTTAGGGATTGGAACCAGCTTGTAGGAATAGCCCAACCAAACAACACGCGATCTGTTTTATCTAAAGCATAAAGATTCAAAAGACCGCCTGCCTGTTCAAAAGCACCCCAGAAAATAATCACCATGAGGAAACAAATGAATAAAACAACTATTCGATCTTTCTCTTTTTTTGTCAATGGTGTCATCTTTGTGACTTCTGAGACTTGTCCAACAATACCTTCTGTTGCATGCACGGTCTTGAGATATTTTTGGCCCCAGATATAAACCACCTGACCAAACGCCATACCAATTCCTGCTAATGCAAAACCATAATGCCAGCCAACAAGCTCTCCGACCGTTCCGACAACTAGTGCTGAAAAGACGGCGCCGAGATTGATGCCGATATAAAATATTGTGAAACCCTTGTCGCGCATCGGATCGCCGGGAGCATAAAGGCTTCCGACCAATGTCGAGATATTAGGTTTGAGCAAACCGACACCGCAGATAATTAAAGCAAGGGCTGTATAAAAAGTGGTGATGCCGGGGAACGCCATCGTTCCGTGTCCAATGCACAAAAGTACTCCACCGATCATGACGGCTTTCTTTTGCCCGGTGATCCTATCAGCAATCCACCCACCGGGGATAGCAACCAGATAGACGAGCATTGTGTACCAACCATAAAGCTTTAGCGCCTCTAACTTCGTCCAGCCCAAACCACCCATCGGGCCGGCCTGCGACTGTGAGACCAGATAGAGAACCAGAATCGCGCGCATTCCATAATAACTGAAGCGCTCCCACATCTCTGTGAAGAAAAGGATGTAGAGACCTTTCGGGTGTTTACGTGCTTGTTGTGCAATGGCGGCAGTGCTCATAATTCGAACTCCTCTCTGCCCTCGCCTGAATGGCGGCGGCTTTCAACGATTGTATACAATTGCCGGCCTCGCGAATTGTTAAAATATCGCCGACATATACTGTTCCATTACAATATATGTGCCACAAATCAACCGAAATTTTGTCATTATATATTAGATGGTTAACTGAGGCGTTTTAGATAATGTGCGGAATGATAAACAGTCTTCGTAATTCAAATTCGGAATTGAGGATTCTTTAGGCTCTGCCAACATATTCGCCGGTCGTCGTGTCTACGATAATACTGTCGCCGGATTGAACAAACGCTGGAACCCTGATTGTGACGCCGTTTTCTAACGTTGCATTCTTAAATTGCGCCGACGCAGTCGCCCTCTTCACTGTCGGGTCCGCATCGGTCACTTTGAATGTCATGTTCTGCTGAAGCTCGATTCCGACTGCCTTCCCGTCATACATATCCAGCTGAACTTTGCAGTTCGGTTGCAAAAATTTTGCCTGATCCCCCAACTGCTCTTCGCTCAACATGATCTGCTCATAGTTTTCGGTATTCATGAAGTGATACATGTTTCCATCTGCATATAAATATTCCACTTCATGCTGTTCCAGGATTGCTCGCTCGATACTCACATCCGAGCTGAACTTTTCAACCGCCTGAACCCCGTCGCTCAACCGCTTCATCGTTGTCTGCATAAACCCGCGCTTGTTCCCGGGGGTCGTATGCATAATATCGATAACCCGGTAGAGCTCATCCTTATAGACAATTATCGTCCCTTTTCTTAGCTGTGTTGCTGATATCATGGCGGGCTTTTTAACGGTAAAATACCGCTTTTGTCAAGTTCTGCAAATATGTCAGACGGCGGTTCCGTCAGACTCGGCTTATGTGAGCGAGGAGAACTCATGCCACTGCCGGCGGCCGATTTAATCTTCTCTGCGGACGCAGATTTCGGTGGCGAATTCTTTGTCTACGGCAAACTGTGCTTCATTTAACTGGAAAAGATATGAAGGATACGCGGCGAGAAGCTCTATCGACATCCCCGGCGCAACCCCCATGGATATCATTTTTTGTATTCTCTTTGGATCTGTCGTATGCAGATATGCCACTTTTCCGCGCTCCCCAAGTTTCATGTCTGAAAGTTTTTTCACCGCCTGTGCAACCACCTTCTCGCGTTTCTCACAACACCTCCCCGCAGGAATCGGTTTTCCGTGCGGACAATATTTTGGATGTCCGAGAAGCGTGCACACGTTCGCATCAATCCCCTTGTGAAGATGATGTTCGAACTGGCATGCGGCATCATGAATGAGCTCCTTCTTCACGGCAATCACATCCGTCAACAGCCTCTCTGCAAGACGATGTCTTCTGATCGCGTCCCTCGCCTGAACCAATCCCTTCTCGGTTATTTTGATCTGTTCTCCATCTATCTTCTCGATAATGCCTGCGTCGATCAGCTCCTTCACCACATCGACATCGTGCGCCTCTCTCAAATCAGAGAGCCGCGTCTGATCGGAGTTTGTCCCCTCTTTGACAACCCACAGGGACTCCAACATCTCTTCAGCCGCTTCGGTTAGATACATGTTGCCTCCAGATATAAGTTATAAGTTGTAAGTTATAAGGATTAAGTTAAAAACTTATTCCTAAAAAATTCAACGCCGCATTAAGAGCAACGCCTGTTGCAAAAGCAAAAGCTAAAACAAATAATGAAATCCCAAAACCTGCTTTCCATCCGCGCTCCTTGAGGGTTATCAAAAATTGCGTGATGCACGGAAGAAAGAGTGTCATCACAACAACCGCAACAAGCAGTTGATTATTTGTAAACAGGCCGCCCTGATGCAGATCATACAGGCCCGCCACACCATAATCACGTCTGAAGAAACCAAAAAAGAATGCGGGAGCCGAAACATCCGGCAGGTCCATGAGAGAAAGTGGATAACTGAGACCTTTAATTGCCAGCTCAAAGACGCCGGAGATCTGTCCCAACCATATCAGGACACTTGCGAGGACAAAGAGCGGGATAATCTCTTTAAAGTACCAGACCATTCTGGAATATGTCTTCATTATAACATTTTTGGCGCTTGGAAATCTCAGCGGGGGAATCTCCATTATAAATGACGGACCGCCACCCGGAATGATCTTTGATGAAAGATAACCGACCACAGCAAAGATCATCACTATAATGACCGCCCAAGTTAAAAGGATGGCCGGCGTGCCTGCCAACAATCCCAAAATAACACCAACCTGAGCGGAACATGGAATGCACAGAGAAAGAAGCAGTGTTGCAATCAGACGCTCACGTTTTGTGGGGAGCGTTCGGGTTACAACCGTTGCCATCGTGTCACAACCGAGCCCCAAAACCATCGGAATGATCGCCCTCCCCGAAAGACCGATCTTCTTGAAAAGTCTATCAAGAAGATATCCGAGGCGCGGCAGATATCCTGAGTCTTCAATCGTCGCAAAGACCAGAAAAAATAATCCCACAACAGGCAGGATAATCGCAATTGCATATCTGAAGGCAAGAGAGATGATCCCGTAATCGCCCACAAAGAGATCTCTCACAGATTGCCACGGGATATAATGATTGGCCAAACCGGTAAAGAGCGGATTGACATATTCTTTGAAACTCCCCTCCATGATATCAACAATGACGCCGGCACCTAATACGCCCACGAATTTATACAGACCCAAATATAGAATCAGGGCAAGGATCAAGGTTCCGCTGATCGGAGAGATGATTATCTTGTCTATTTTTGACAATCCCCTCTTTCTCTCCTTCTTTATGACGACGGTATGCATAATCTCTTTTGCCCTGTCATGCCAGCCCTTCATCAATCGTTCGCTGAATTCCGGGAACGAAATTTTTCTATCAGGAGAAGTTGTTGAAGTAACAGCTTGTAAAATAACATCTCCCAACCGCGAAATTCCCTGCCCTGTCACAGCCACCGTGGCAACCACGGGAACGCCGATACGTGAAGAAAGTTTTCCGGTATCTATCGTCATATTGAGACTCGTCGCCTCATCAAACATGTTCAATGCCACAACAATCGGCAGGCCGACCTCTCTTAACTGGAATGTCAGAGGAAGCATACGCTCCAAATTTTTGGCATCTATAACATGGATGATCAGATCAAGTCCGCCGTTCTTAATCACCTCAAGGGTGACCTTCTCCTCTTCAGTGATCGGGAAGATGCTGTAGAGACCCGGCGTATCCATAACCTCAAACGCCTTCCCCTCAATTGTCGCCTTTCCAGCTGCCAACTCAACAGTGGTCCCTGGAT
>CAZTCA010000005.1:0-26162 GCA_964612405.1 uncultured Pseudomonadota bacterium | reverse complement strand
CGTTTGCACCTCGTGGGATGAGGCAAGAAAAGAGGCGTCATCCTCCGGGTTGGTCGATGGTGTGGCGAACTTCGAGATAGAAGTTGCGAGCGGCGTACGTGATGTGGCAAGCGGACTCTTTCATCTTCCTGAAGATATTGCAAAATATACTACGGGGACCGACAGATTTCTTGGCGAAAGAAATCGCTGGGGCGAATTTGGCGCTCATCTGACATGGGAATGGAACCCTGTAACGAGGACAATGAACGCGGCAAACAGCATGGTTTATGGTGCCTTGGATCTTTTTACCTTTCATGCACCCAACCTTATTTTTAACGATGCGTTAAATATGGATGTTCCATATTTTACCCCGCCTCCAAACAATGTGAGGGATGCTGCGGCAGAGGTTACCATGGTCGCGGGAATACTTCTGGGTGGTAGGGCGCTTAGGGCGATGAAGGGGGATATAAGTCCGGCTCCTGTAAGACCCGCATATGCGGTGAGCCCGTTCGAGTCTGTTGTGGAAGATTTCAGGGCAGTCGTACGGCCGATAAAAGAGATGTATGAACGCCTGAATGAGACAAGGGCTGCAAAAGGGCTGGCTCCTTTAGACGCGGGATTTGCAAATTTTGGTTTTCTTAGATCGCTTATACAAAAAGGAGCGTTAACCGACGTCGAGTTTTCCGAATCCGGCGCCGTTGAATACGGTACCCTCGCTGAGAACACCAAGATAGGCGGGCGCGTGTTCAAAGCGGGAAGCGAAGTCGAGTTTTACGAATCCGGCGAGCTGTTATAAAACGACAATGTCCCCCTCTTTTCGTCTCGGCAACCGCTCAAAGCGCGGTTGAGGTCTGGCACTGACATTTTCTAGTTTCTAGTCTCTAGTTTCCAGTTTCTTTCTTCCCGCTTCCCGCTTGCCCTCCGGCGTTTTTAGTATGATTTCAAACCGGCGGGCCCATTTATTGAGATTAAAGCAGTATAAATTCTGATGGGGAGAAGAAAATGCTTGATATCTTGTCACAAAAAATATATACTTTTTGTGACAAAAGAGGGGTGTATAATATGTCTCAAAGCATTGAAAATCAGGTATTTAGCAGGATTTGTAGCAGAAATAGAGGATGGGTGTTCACTGCTAACCACTTTCTTGATCTGGGTAGCCGAACTGCAGTAGCTCAATCCTTGGTGCGGTTAGTGAAGAACGGCGCTATACGACGTTTGGCGCACGGGTTATACGATTACCCAGAGAAACATCCAACGCTGGGCGATCTACCGCCTAATTATGAGCGAATAGCCCAAGCTCTGGCCGGAAGGGATAGCTTAAAGATTCAGTCTTCCGGAGCGTATGCCGCTAACCTTTTGGGATTAACAGAGCAGGTTCCGGCAAAGATCGTTTTTCTGACGGATGGCCCTAACCGCACGGTGCAGATCAATAAACAGCAGATCGTGTTAAAAAGAACAACTCCCAAAAATATGGCAACAGCCGGGCGCATTAGTGGCTTGGTTATTCAGGCTCTGCGTTATTTGGGACAGGATCATGTGGATGCCCATATTATCGACATGCTTGATAAGAGGTTATCTTCTGAGGATAAGCAGCAGCTTATGAAAGATTTGCGGTTTGCGCCGGTGTGGATAGGTAACATATTCAGGCAATTACAAAAATGAGAGGGTTATGGATAAATTTATACAGCTGAGTGATAAAGATAAGCGCGCTTATTTTGAGGTAGCCGCGGCAGATCTGAACGTAATGCCGCAGTTAATTGAGAAGGATTTCTGGGTATGCTGGATACTCAAAATCCTTTTTTCATTACCGAAGTCAGGCTGTCATTTAACATTTAAAGGCGGGACGTCCCTTTCAAAGTGCTACGACGTCATCAGACGTTTTTCTGAAGATGTTGACGTTTCAATTGAGAGAACTTTTTTATCGAGCGACGCCTCGATTGAGCCTGACAAAGATAAAAGCAACAAAGAAAATCAGCGAAGACTTGAGCGACTTCATCTTGCCTGCAAAGAAAAGATTTCAAGCACGCTTATTCCTGAACTACAAAAAAGTATTGCGAAGGTTCTTACAGATAAAAAATCATGGGAACTTGAATTGGACCCGAAAGACGCTTTAGGGCAGACGGTTTTATTCACCTTTCCGCATTCTTTGACCAGTAGCGTGGAAAGCTATGTCAAATCCGCTGTCAAAATAGAATTTGGATCAAGAGCTGACCACTGGCCGGTTGAAAATATAACTGTTGCTCCATATGTTGCTAATATTTCCGGGGACGTTAGCATTGAAGGCGCGCCGGTACGGGTATTGGCCGCGGAGCGTACCTTTTGGGAAAAAGCGACAATCTTACACATGATTCATAATTATCCAGAAGACAAAAATGTTCCGCCTCGAATGTCACGGCATTATTACGATTTGTTCGCCATGGTGAATACGCCGATATACAAGAAATCCTTGGAGAAAATAGCCCTACTCAAAGATGTATCAGAACATAAGGCTTTATTTTTTAAGGCAAACTGGGTGCATTATGAAGAAGCCAAGTTCGGCGGTTTGAAATTATCGCCTCGGGAAGATCAGAAAGGTCCGTTAAAAACAGATTATCGTCAAATGCAGGAAATGTTTTTTGAGGATCCGCCGTCGTTTGACAGTATTTTGGAAAAATTAAAGAAGGTTGAAAAAGAAATTAACAGGATAAAGCAATGAACTATACTGGTGGGCATCGGATTATCACTTCTCGCATGCCAATATTATAAGATATTGCAATCGGCCGTTTGAGACGGTTGAGGAGATGAATGAAGTGATCATCTGTAAGCATAACGGGAGGGTGAAACCCGAAGATACCGTGTTTTTTCTCGGCGATTTTATATTTAAAGACGGGAAGCACGGTTGAGTTTTCCGAATCCGGCGAGCTGTTATAAAACGACAATGTCCCCCTCTTTTCGTCTCGATACCGATTGTGTGGATGGAAAAAATCAGACGAATGAAAGAAATCGTTATTTTTTCGTCTGAATTATTTATTTTTTTCGTCTTCGCAAATATTTTTGGATAAAAAAACAGGTGCGAATCGGGAAAAAAGATTCTCGTGTTCGATGAAATGCACAAGAACAAAAAGTGGAGGTTTTTTTAGGGGTGCCCAAAAGCCTTTTTTATCGCGAACGGCTACGATTACTGTAACAACCTGATATTGTTAATGAATAATTGTGGTTTTTTTAGCAACTTTTCTTGACGCGGGCCGATAGTTAATTAGTATTTAAAGATCGTGAAATGAGGAGGATATATGTCATCATTTACAGTTGGTGGATGCAATGCAGTGGATACCAGAATACTTGAGTGTAAGATAACCTCAATAGACGGTTCACTGCCCGAAGTTAAAATAGGATCAACCGCACTTGTTGAGATTGATGATGGTGGAAACGCCTTGTGGGCGTCTTTCTCTTCTAAATCAAGGCCGCTTAGTTCACATCTGGTTTGTACAAAACTGGGGAAAAACATAGGGCAATGTAGGGGCGAAGGTATAGATGTTGGGGATATCGGTTTCGATGAAAAGATAGATGTATCAAAGGTGGCGATTTCAGGAGCCATTGCAAGTAACATCAATCATATGAATGACCAAAAACCACTTGGCGTTGGCGTTGGCCCTCTTCTTGCGGCAGGCGAAGTAACTCCTCTAGGTATTGGCGTAATAATAGTGGCTGAATTAATAGCATCAGCAATAGCCCTTTTGATTGGCGAATCTATGCAAAAGAAGTACTCCAACAGAGGGACGGAAGAATAATATAACCATTTGACTCAATTAAAAACCCCGTGAGCCAAAGCCCGCGGGTTTTTGTTTATTCACGAGGCCCCCGTTCCCACGGGGGTGACGTATCTATTGTCTGCCGCTGACAAGCGTGTCGACAACTGTCGGATCAGCTAGCGTTGACGTATCGCCAAGGCTGTCGATCTGATTCTCTGCAATCTTGCGAAGAATTCTTCTCATAATCTTTCCGGAACGTGTCTTTGGCAGTGCATCCGTAAATTGGAGCTTATCAGGAGATGCGATCGGCCCAATCTCTTTACGAACGTGACCCACCAATTCCTTCTTCAGCTCATTACTTGGAATCTCTCCGGTCTTGAGTGTCACATAAGCGTAGAGACCCTGGCCTTTAATATCGTGCGGAAAACCGACAACCGCCGCTTCGGCCACTTTCGGGTGTGAAACGAGCGCTGATTCAACTTCGGCCGTACCAATCCTGTGACCTGAAATATTGATAACATCATCGACACGACCCATCAGCCAATAATAACCATCTTCATCCTGACGCGCACCGTCGCCTGTGAAATAGACTCCGGGGAAACGCGAAAAATATGTCTCCTTGAATCTCTCGTGTGCTCCATAGACCGTTCTCATCATCCCCGGCCATGGTTCTTCAATAACAAGATAACCGCCTTCGTTCACGCCTACCGGCTTCCCCTTTTCATCATATATAGCCGGCTTCACGCCAAAGAACGGGACAGTCGCCGAGCCCGGTTTTGTCGGGATTGCGCCCGGCAGGGGGGTGATAAGAATTCCACCCGTCTCTGTCTGCCACCAGGTATCAACGATTGGGCACTTCTCTCCACCAATATTTGTATGATACCAGATCCATGCTTCCGGATTGATCGGTTCGCCGACTGAACCCAAGATTCTCAACTTCGAGAGGTTATGTTTCTTCGGCCACTCTTCGCCCTCGCGCATTAGCGAACGAATGGCGGTCGGGGCTGTATAAAATATTGTAACATTATTCTTTTCGCAGATATCCCAGAAACGATCCGGCTTCGGATAGTTTGGGACCCCTTCAAACATCACTTGTGTTGCACAGTTCATCAGTGGACCATAGGCAATGTATGAGTGCCCCGTGACCCATCCGATATCTGCCGTGCACCAGAAGATATCTTCTTTGTGATAGTCAAAAATATATTTAAATGTTGTTGCCGCATAGATCATATAACCGGCAGTCGTATGCATAACACCCTTCGGCTTTCCTGTTGATCCTGAGGTATAAAGAATGAAGAGCGGATCTTCAGCATCCATCACTTCCGGCTCGCATGTCGAGCTTGCGTCTTTCATTACATCGCTCCACCAAACATCGCGGCTATCCTTCATCGGGACGTTGCCGCCTGAGTGTTTGTAGACGATGCAGGTCATGATCGGGTTTCCGGCTTTTTCGCAGGCCTCCATGGCGACATCTGTGGTCGTTTTCATTGGAATCTTTTTTGCACCGCGAAACACCTCATCGCAGGTGACCAGATATTTACAACCTGAATCAAGGATTCTATCCTTCAACGAATCCGCCGAGAACCCTCCAAAAACGATTGAGTGGATTGCTCCAATTCTTGCGCATGCAAGCATTGCAATCGGCAACTCGATGATCATGGGAAGATAAATGGAGACGCGATCGCCCTTCTTCACTCCTTTTGATTTTAACACATTTGCGAATTTACAAACTTCCGTATAAAGTTGCTTGTAGGTGAATTTCTTTGTCTGGCCAACATCGTTCCCTTCACAGATAATTGCAACTCTATCACCTCCGCCATTTTCAACATGGCGATCAAGACAGTTAACAGTGATGTTGGTCTTTCCGCCTTCAAAGAACTTTATATCGATATTGTCTTTGAAGTCATATGAGCGGATTTTCTTCGGCTTTTCAAACCAGTGAAACTCTTTTGCAATATCACCCCAAAAACCTTCAGGATCATTAATGGAACGGTCATACATCTTTTTGTATTCTTCCATGTTTTTGACCCATGCGTTCTGGGAAAGTTCAACCGGTGGATTGAATATTCTATTCTCCACAGACATCGATTTTATGGTTTGCGCAGTATCAGTCATTGTCTACCTCCTTGCCTGCCAACAAACAGGCTTGTTATTATTAAAGAATTTTAAACACTTGCTCAAACTTCCAGTCAGTGAAATCGTGGTGCTTATAAAGCCAAAGCTCAATTGCTGTCAAGGGTTGCAAAAAAAGAAAAAAGATTTTTTACAAGGTATCTGTAGAGGCTATTTTCAGCTTGATGACATTGCCCGGCCTCAGGCGTTTTGCGCGTCTTCCGTCCAGATCGTTCCATTCCATAATATCGCTCACGGTAACGCCGTATTTCTTTGCAAGATCCCATAGAGTATCGCCCGATTTCATCTCATAGTTGACATGTTCGGCAATTATGGGGCCTGCCACGACTTTGGCACCGACACTCTCTTCCGGAATGTCAAGCCTGTCAGATATGTCGGCAGTCCTATTAGAAGCAACCAGCCGTTCCGAGGGCTTCTCTTCTTTGGTGTTACTAAACAGGGCTAGCCTTTGCCCCGGCCTCAGGCCATTGCCGTTAATATTTGGATTCCACTCTTTCAACTGATTAATACTGACACCATATCTCTGCGCAATTCTCCACCATGAGTCACCGGATCTGATTGTATACGTAAGTTTTCCCGAACTGCCGGCAACTTCCGATTGTGCAACATAGGGTTTGTTTGTGTACATCTTTAACGTCTGTCCGGATCTGATCATATTCCCGCGAATACCGTTCCAACTGCGGATAGAAGAAACCCTGACACCGTAACGCTCGGCAATCTTACCCAGCACCTCACCCCTTCTAACCCTGTGACTGATATAATCACCCTCTCGCGCGTGGTGCACCTTTTTGTTTTTCGCAAGATTCTGTTCTGCATTCATCTTTGCGGCCCCACTGAGAGGAATCACAAGTGTCCTGCCGGCCCGAATCTTTGAAGGGTTTCTGATACCATTTGCCGCCATCAACATTCGAACTGATGTATGATATTTTCTTGCGATACTACCAAGCGATTCGCCCTGCCTGATGTGATGTTGAACAACGGTGATTCTTTCGGACGCCGGCAATGCCGCGTAGGTAACATTAAATTTCTGGGCGGTTCCCCTGGGGAGCCTTATCGTATAATTTGAAGTATCCGGAGTGATCCCCCTAAACAATTCACCGTTGAGAGCGGCGATATCATTCGTATCAACACCTGCACACTTTGCAATCACTCCCAAATCTGTCTGACTCTTGACCGTAGCGGTCTCAAAGCTCATCGGCTTTTCATAGACAACGTTGCCAAACCCGAATCTCTCCGGGGCCTTCGCAATAATCGTCGCCGCGAGAAACTTTGGAACATAATCTCTTGTCTCTCTCTTTATATAACGCCAACGATCGTTTTCTATCATACCCCAAAAATCTCTCGCGCCTGTCTGCCGCAAACCTTTCCTGATTTTACCTTCACCAGCGTTGTATGCCGCAAGCGCAAGATACCAGTCACCAAATTCTCTATAGAGATCTTTCAAATGCCTGGCGGCCGCGGCGGTTGCTTTTTCCGGATCACGCCTCTCGTCTACCCAATAACCGATGCCGAGACCGTATTTTTTGCCGGTCCCCTGTATAAATTGCCAATACCCGGCCGCACGTGCACGCGAATACGCCCTTGAAGAGAACCCGCTCTCGATCATGGCCAGAAAGACCAAGTCCTGAGGAACGCCATTCTCCCTCAAAATCTTCCTCATCAGGAGTTCGTATTTTCCGGACCTCTGTAGATAGACGGCAAAATGCTTTTTCCCTCTGCCTTGAAAATAGTCAATCCAGGATACCACCTTGTCATTAACGGTTATTGGGATGTCAAACCTTGTATATCTGCCCCTTGTGACCTGTCTTGCGGTCATTGCAGATTTTTTTGACACAAACAAGCCGGCACAGCCCACGCTGAACAGAAAAGAGAAACATAAAAAGATGGCAAGAAGCCTTTTTAACATCCATCCTCCGTAATAAATTACCAGATATACTATTTAGTCAGCCTGTTTCCTCAGGAAAGTAGGGATATCATACTCGTCGCCCTGAGAATCTATCGCACCCAACTCTTCTATCGCATTGCCCCATTCGCCTTCGTCGATCTTTTTCTTAATACTCTTGATATCGATCGGCTCTTCAATCGCGCCGGGCCTTGATCTGCCTGCAAATGTATGCCTTTCGTCGTGAACCGGTGCTACCTGTGGGGTCGGCATTCTGGAGGTAGTTGCCGGTTGAATCACCTCCGGACGCTTTGGAAATGTTGGCATCGTCCTGACCGGTGTCTTTAGCACAGACTGCCTGACGCCCCTGACACCCTTATTAAAGCCGGTTGCAATGACCGTGACCCGTATCTCATTCCCCATGGACTCGTCAATGACTGATCCAAAGATGATATTTGCGTCTTCATGGGCCTCTTCTTGAATCAGTTTTGAGGCCTCATTGACTTCATGCAGGGTCATGGATGAACCGCCGCTGATATTTATCAACAGACCGGTTGCGCCCTTGATGGAGATGTTCTCCAAAAGCGGACTTGAAATGGCCTTTGTGGCGGCATCGACTGCACGATTCTCTCCGCTGGATACACCTGAACCCATTAACGCCATCCCCATCTCGTTCATGACTGTCCTGACATCTGCAAAATCGAGGTTAATCAGCCCCTGAACGGTGATCAGGTCCGAAATTCCTCTCACTGCCTGCAACAGGACCTCGTCTGCCTTCTTGAAAGCATCAAGAATTGTGGTCTCTTTGCCCGCGATAGAAAGCAATTTCTCATTTGGAATTGTGATTAGAGTATCAACCGCATTCTTTAGTTCTGTTACACCCTCTTCAGCCACGCGACTACGCCTTCTGCCTTCAAAACTGAAGGGTTTTGTAACAACACCGACAGTCAGTGCGCCCAAATCTTTTGCTATTTTAGCAATGACCGGTGCGGCACCCGTTCCGGTTCCACCACCCATGCCAGCGGTGATGAAGACCATGTCGGCACCCATCAATACATCCTCTAAAGTTTTCAGATCTTCAATTGCGGCATCGCGGCCGATCTGCGGGTTTGCGCCGGCACCTAGTCCCCTTGTCAGCTCGTGGCCGATCTGGATCTTGATTTGAGCCTTATTTCCTTCGAGTGCCTGAATATCTGTGTTTGATGCAATAAAATCAACGCCGGCAAGTTTGGATTTGATCATTGTGTTGACCGCATTTCCTCCGGCGCCGCCCACACCAATAACCTTTATCTTTGCCCCTTTTTGTAAGCTTTCAACTATTTCAAATGCCATTTTATCCTCCTTAAAAACGGTTTCAGCCGTTACAGCTGTTTCAACCGTTTCAGTCGTTAAAAGATTTCTTCGATCCATTCACGAACACGTCCGCCCATTTTAAAGAACCCTTTTCTCTCCTCGGTTGTCTGATACCTGTCTTCTGTTTTTCCTTTTAGACCGGCAATCACCAAACCGACCGCGGTTGCATACATCGGGCTCTTCACAACATCTGCCAGGCCACCGACCCCCTTGGGGATTCCGCGTCTGACAGGGAGGTTAAAGACCTGCTCTGCCAATTCCGGCATCCCTTCCAAGATCGCGGTTCCGCCACTCAAAACGATTCCAGCCGCGATTCTGTCTTCATAACCACTTCTAACGATCTCCTGCTGAATCAGATTGAAGATCTCCTCCACCCTCGGCTCCAGAATCTCTGAGAGTATCTGTCTTGATAGCACCCTTGGATGCCTGCCGCCAACGGACGGAACCTCAATTGTCTCCTCTTTCTGAACCAGAGAGGTCAGGACACACCCGTATTTCTGCTTGATGCGTTCGGCCTCCTGTGCCGGGGTTCTGAGCCCTACGGCGACATCGTTTGTCAGGTGATTTCCGCCGATCGGAAGGACGCTTGTGTGAACAACGCTTCCGTTAACAAAGATGGCCAGCTCTGCCGTGCCGCCGCCTATGTCTATTAAAGCGACTCCCAGCTCTCTTTCGTCATGTTCAAGGACGGATTCTGCCCCGGCCAACTGCTCCAGATAGATCTCGTTAACGTTGAGACCCGCTTTATTACAGCATTTGACGATATTCTGGGCGGAAGTTGCCGCGGCGGTCACAATGTGAACCTTGGCCTCAAGCCTCACACCTGACATCCCGATCGGGTCCTTCACCCCATCCTGATCATCAATGATAAACTCTTGCGGGATCACGTGCAGGATTTCACGGTCGGATGGAATGGCCACCGCCTGAGCGGCACCTACCACTCTCTTGATGTCACCCGTCCGGACCTCCCTCTCTTTGATCGCCACAATTCCGCGGCTGTTGATCCCTTTGATGTGGCTTCCTGCGATTCCGGCAAAAACATCCGTAATCTCGCATCCGGCCATCATCTCAGCCTCTTCAACCGCTTTTTTAATGGATTCCACGGTGTGGTCTATATTGACAACAACCCCCTTGCGCAGTCCGCGCGACGGATGGGACCCAATTCCTATGACGTTTATCCCGTCATCCGTCACCTCCCCCACAATTGCGCAGGTTTTCGTGGTTCCGATGTCTAATCCCACTATTAATTTCTCATTTTTCCCCATTTTAACCCCCCTAAATAACTGTTTCAACCGTTCCAGCCGTTCCAGCCGTTCCAGCCGTTCCGACCGGCTTAAGGCCCCCCTCTGGGTGGGCCAACCTCTCTTATTAATAACATAATATGTAATAAATCCAAAGAGATATTAGCTCTCATACTTGATAACCACCTTTCCTGGTATATTGAGGTCGACATATCTGATTTTTCGACCCCTCATGCCTATTGCCTTGAGGATGGAATAGAACCTTTCTATCTTCTCCTCTAAATTTTCGAATCCCAATCTGAGTGCAATGTTGTCTCTATCAAGCATGATAATGAATCCACGCGCTCTGCTCAGACTAATTTCTGCGGGAGGAAAAAATTCTGCGATAGGCATCTCGAGATATGTCTTGAGAAGACCGAGCGCTTCCTGCAAATTTTTTCCGTCACTCACTCCGGTCAAGACCGGAAAGTTTTTATCATCCATTCTCTCCATTTTTTTGAACACCACGCCTTCATAATTCATATAAAAGAACCCTTCGTTGGATAAAATTGCAAAGGGCACGTATTCATTGACATATATCCAGACAGTCCCCGGAAGTTTTCTTGCAACTGCGATCTCCTTGACCCACGGGTTTGACAAAACTTTCTCTTTCACGGAGCCAAGGGAGACTGAAAACAGGTTCGTCCCCTCTTTGATATCTGCCAGAGCTATTACATCGGCCGCAGTCACATGAATCAACTCACCAACAACCTCCACATTTTTAACTTTAAAAATAGATCTCTCAAACAGGACATAATAAAAACTATACAGAACACCTAAAAATAACAGCCAAACAATAACGATCGTGCTGATGCGCTGAATTCTCAAAATCCAGATGCGCAACATTTTTTTGCGCCTGTTTTGATTTCTGACATATTGTTGTTTTAAAAAATTACTCATGTCGCTATTCGCCAATCATTGTTATTTCCGGTTCTAACAAAATGTCCGACTCCTCTTTCACTTTTTCTTTTATGGTCCTTATCAACACCTCAACATCGTGAGCTGTTGCATTTCCCTCATTAATAATCCAATTTGCATGTTCATTTGATACGCGCGCTCCGCCAACTCTCACCCCTCTCAATCTACATCCGTCTATCAACTCCCATGCCTTCTCTTTTTTATCCGGATTCTTAAAAACACTTCCAAGGCTCGGCCATTGAAGGGGTTGTGTATCTCTTCTGTGTTTTCTTATTTTGTTTATCTTTGCCTCAATCGACTCCCTCTCTGCAGTTTCAAGAGCAAAGGTCGCTTCAACTATTACAACTGACTTTGGCGCTTTTAATTTCCTATAGCTAAAATCGAGCTTTTCCTTCCCAACATCATATATTTTACCTTTGTTGACCCACTTGACATTTGAGACAACCAATCCGACTGATTCATCTGTCGTTCCTGCATTCATGGTGACGGCTCCTCCGACCGTGCCCGGAATTCCTGTCACACATTCCAGCCCGGTCAGTTTTTTCTCCAGAGTAAATTCCAGCAATTGTTGAAGTTTTACTCCGGCACCTGCTGTAATTATAGATTCACTATTTTCCGAAACTTTTATCTCATTAAATTTAGCAAGTGACATAACCAGACCACGCACACCTTTATCGCGGACGAGAATATTTGAGCCTCCTCCAAAAACAGTAATATCTATCTCGTTTTCAGAGGCGAATTTCGTAACCGCAACGATATCTTCTATATCTATCGGCTCAAACCAGACGTCCGCAGGACCGCCAATTTTAATGGTTGTCCTGTCACGCATCGGTTCATTGAACCTTACTTCTCCTTTTACAACGTTTTTTATCTGCCGTTGCAGTTCATAAGTTAAAAGCATCTCTTCACAAACTCCTTTCCTGTCATCCAGATATTACCTGCTCCCAAGAATAAAATTATATCATCCGGCGTTGCCGTATTTTTAATGAGATCAAATAGTTTTTCATTGTCTGGGGTAAACACAACCGGGTTCCCGTTTGTCCTGAATTCCAAGATCTTTTCAACCAGCCTCTCAGAAGATATTCCTTCAATATTTTTCTCTCCAGCGGAATATACCGGCGTTACAATTGTAAAATCCGGTTTGCTGAGAATTTCTGCAAACTCGTTAAAGAGATTTTTCAGTCTTGAATATCTGTGAGGCTGAACCACGCACATCACCCTCTTGCTCGGCCAACCCTCTTTCACCGCATCGAGAATCACCTTAATTTCACTGGGATGATGGGCATAATCTGTCACCACCATCGGCATATCTTTTTTGTTCAGGAGGAATTGAAACCTTCTCTCTATCCCTTTAAACGACTTCATCCCTTTCGCAATCTTTGAGAACGGAACTTCGAGCTCCATTGCAACCGCAATGGCGGCCAGCGCGTTCAAGACATTATGTCTTCCGGTGAGTACAAGTTTTACCCTGCCAAGTAATTTTTCCTGATAATGGACGTTAAATTCCAGACTGGCACCTGCCTGCTTGATGTCTGAAGCTGTGTAATCACCTTCCTTCAATCCATAGGTGATTACCCTTCTCTCAATTTGCGGAAGCAATTTTTTGACCTGTGGATGATCGATACATGCAATCACCGAACCGTAGAATGGAGTCTTGTTGGCAAAAGAGACATATGCTTCACAGACATGATCAAAGTCTCTATAGTTCTCCATATGTTCCGGTTCAATATTCGTTATTACTGCAATAATCGGAGTCAGTTTTAGGAATGAACGGTCCGACTCATCCGCCTCTGCCACCAAAAATTCACCTTTTCCTAGACGTGCATTGGTTCTGAAATTATTCAATTTTCCGCCAACGACCATTGTTGGGTCAAGACCGGCTTTATCCAAGATTGTTGCAACAAGAGATGTGGTTGTTGTCTTGCCATGAGTTCCTGCAATCGCAATTCCATATTTTAGACGCATCAATTCTGCTAACATTTCGGCTCTAGGCACAACGGGGATGCCATTCTCTTTTGCGGCAATAACTTCGGGGTTGCTGTTATTAACCGCCGACGAAATGACAACAACGTGAGCATCTCCGATATTTTTCTCTTTGTGGGCTATAAAAATCTTTGCTCCTCGTCTTTTGAGTTGGTCGGTGGTTGAACTCTTCTTGAGATCCGAACCGGTCACACAATATCCAAGCGTTATTAGGACCTGAGCTATTCCGCTCATTCCTATTCCACCGATTCCCACAAAATGTATGTGTTTATATTTTTTAAACATCTTGTTCGTTGGTTCGTTGGTTCGTTTGTTCCTTGGTTTGCTTTTAACGCACCAACGAACCAACGAACTAACGTACTAACGTACTAACGTACTAGTTTTATACTTTCCTTCACAACCACCTCTGCCGCATCGGGATGGCCAAAATCCTTCATCGCCTCCGACATCCCGGTCAGTCTCAGCGGATTTCCTATTAAATCATTTATTATTGCCGCCAGTTTCTCGCCGTCCAACTCCCTGTCCAGCACCATCACTGCCGCACCTTTTTCGACAAGTGATCTCGCATTTGCCTCTTGATGATTGTCTGCGGCGTGCGGATATGGAATAAATATTGCCGGAAGCCCGATCACCGACAACTCCGCCACACTCGTTGCCCCGGCTCTGCATATTACAAGATCCGCCCTTGAATATGCCTCTCCCATATCATCGATAAAATTATGAACCTCCGCAGAGATGTCTCTCGCATTGTAAAATGCTCTAAACCTCTCCGTATCTGCCGCCATTCCGACCTGATGGATAATATGAACCTTCTTTTTTATGGCCCCAAGGTGAGCGGCGGCTTCCAGCATCCCCTCATTTATAGAACGTGCACCCTGAGATCCTCCAAAAATAAATATGGTATGCCCGTTCTTCGACAGCACCTTGTGATCAGCCAGCCCGACAATTTTTTCCCGAACAGGATTGCCAGACAAGATTGTTTTTTTCTTGGAAAAATATTTTCTTGATTCTTCGAACGATATAAATATCTTTTTTACAAACTTCCCCAATATTCTGTTCGTTACTCCCGCAATCGCATTCTGCTCCATCGCGACGGTTGGAATTCCTTTGAGCGCGGCAACAAGGCTTAACGGCCCGGCCGCGTATCCGCCAACACCGATCACAATGCCGGGCTTAATCTTCTTCAATATTCTTCTCGCCTGCACAAAGGCCCTTGGCATAAAAATAAGGGTCTTTATCTTTCTTGTAAAACCGAGACCTTTTAATGACGGAACATCCATGGTGATCAGCTCCCACATCGTCATTGGGATCACCTTAGATTCCAATCCTCTCTTGGTGCCGACAAACGTAATTTTTATATCCGGATGTGTAGAGGCAATCTCCTCTGCCACTGCAATCGCAGGGAAGAGATGCCCGCCTGTTCCTCCTCCGGCTATTAATATATTCATTTCTCTATTCCTCACTCTTCACCAGTTTGTGTGAAGAGATGTTTAATAAAATTCCAATACTCATAAGCATTGTAACAAGCGCGCTCCCGCCGTAACTTATAAAGGGCAACACCAGCCCCTTGGTCGGCAATAAACCCATCACAACACAAATATTGAGCAGGACCTGCGCCGCTATAAACGTTGTGATCCCAAACGCCAAATACTTGCTAAACAGATCCGGCGTCCGCGAGGTAATCATCACGGCCCTCCAGATAAGGAAGGCAAACATAAGGATAACCGTCATTACGCCGATAAGCCCGAGCTCTTCTCCAAGAACTGCAAAGATGAAATCAGTGTGCGCCTCCGGAAGATAAAAAAGTTTTTGTACTCCCTCGCCGAGGCCGCTCCCCATGACCCCACCTTCATTGAACGAAACAAGTGATTGAATTATCTGGAACCCGGATCCATATCTGTCATTCCATGGATTTAAAAATGACAGTATCCTTTGTCTGCGATATCCAACCGAAGCGACCAGGAAATATACAACAGGAATAAGTGAAACTGCCGCGCCCGCCAGATATAACGACCTGACTCCGGAAATATACATCATCACTGCCGCAATGAGCATGATTACAAATGCCGCTCCAAAATCTCTCTGCGCCAGAATTGTCATCACAATCATTGCAACAACTAGGGCCTGAGGCAGGAACCCCATTCCAAATGTTTTTATTTTTGACGACTTCTTTTCAAGTGCATATGCAAGAAATATTATTGTAATTAATTTTGCCAGCTCGGAAGGTTGAAATGAGAACGAACCGATCCTGATCCAACGCGATGCGCCGCTTACAACACTCTTTATCCCCGGAACAAACGCCAGGAGTAAAAGCAACATGGTAATGCCCAACAATGGATAGGCGGCCTTTCTCAACCACTTATAGGGTATTTTTATCATCACCATCATCGCGCCAAATCCGATGATGCAGAACGTCACCTCTTTTTTGAGAAAGTGATAACTGTCATGATAATATTCTTGTGCCAGAACGGCGCTTGAACTGTAGACCATCACAACACCGATCATGACGAGTAACGCTGTCACAATCAGCAGTGCATAGTCAAAATGCACTTTCTTTATTACTATGTGATTCATCGATTCCATTATAGCTTCTCTACCTCTCCAACAAAGACATCGCCCCTGTGTGCATAGCTTTTAAACATGTCAAAACTTGCACAACCCGGAGACAAGAGAACTATGTCTCCGGTGGCCGCCCGTGCCGCAGCCTCCCTCACCGCTGCGGCCATGTCATCTGCCATGACAATTTCTGTACTACCATTCAGGACCATGGCAATTCTCTTCTGGGCGGCTCCAATCAAAACAACAGCTTTGGTTTTGCTGTGTATAATTTCTTTTATGGGGGTAAAATCGACCCCCTTGTCCAGACCACCTGCAATCAAAATTACTTTTGAATCAAAACCTGCCAAAGACTTTTCCACCGCTCCGATATTTGTCCCCTTTGAATCGTCAAAATATTTTACACCATTTACCTCTCTGATAAACCTGTTGCGATGAGGAAGGCCTGGGAAATTGTTTATAACGTATTGGATGGATTCTTTACTGCAACCGGCAATGTCTGCAATAATAGCGGCTGTGATCAGATTTTCCCTATTATGAGATCCAACAATCTTTGCATCGTCCAGGTTTATACCATCAGGCAATTTTGAATTGAGCGAGAAACCGATTTTTTTGCTGATAGCGCTTCTGGAAATATTCACAACCTCAGGATCTGACTCATTATAAACCAAATAATCGTTGCCGATCAGGTTCTTAGTAATCAGTGCCTTTGCCGCGATATATGAATTCAAACTGCTATAGCGATCCAGATGATCCGGAGTGATATTCAGAAGAACAGCAATGTATGGGTGAAGGTGTGGACTGATCTCGAGTTGATAGCTGGAGACTTCCAAAACAACATATTCTGCATTTTTATATTCTTCTAACATGTCAAGAAACGGCGTACCGAGATTTCCACCAACAACCGCCTTAGTTCCATTTTTCTTCAACATCTTTCCAACAAGAGTAGTCACCGTTGATTTTCCGTTTGTCCCTGTTATTGCGATCACCGGTTTTTTAATTTCAAATAATTCCATCTCCCCGACGATAGGTGTGCCCTTGGCGTTTGCGGCTTTAACCCCGTCCAGATCGAGAGGGACGCCAGGGCTCACTACTATTATATCTGCGGATTCGAAAAGTTCTAATGGGTGGCTACCAAAACAAGTCCGTAAGTCCTTAAGTCCGTAAGTCCTTAAGTCAAAATCGGAAGCAGGTCTGGAATCGTTTACGGTAACATCTGCACCGTTTTCGAGACAATATCTTGCAGCAGCCTGACCGGATTTTCCAAAACCGACAATCAATATTTTTTTACCTTTTACTTTCACTAGATCCTTCTCCCTCGTTTTACTCGGGATCAGGATGACCACCTTTGGTGGTCATCTTAATTTCAACGTTGATAAGCTAATCAACACCAATATTAGTGAAATGATCCAAAACCTTACAATCACCTTCGATTCACTCCACCCCTTTAACTCAAAATGGTGATGCATCGGCGCCATCCTAAATATTCTTTTTCCTGTAAGTTTGAATGATATGACCTGAGTAATCACCGAAACGGTCTCCAGAACAAAGATCCCACCGATTAAGACCAGGAGAAGTTCATGTTTTGTTATTATTGCAATGAGACCCAAAACCGCACCTAACGGAAGGGACCCGACATCGCCCATGAAGATATCTGCCGGCTGTGCATTGAACCACAAGAATCCAATCAATGCGCCGATAACTGCCCCGCAAATAATAGTCATCTCTCCTGCTCCTGGGACAAACGGAATTGCCAAATAATCGGCGATCTTGATGTGACCTGAAATATAGGCAAGGACAGCGTAAGCAAGAAACGACATGATGGCCGGGGCTGTAACGAGTCCGTCTAATCCGTCCGTTAGATTTACTGCGTTTGAAGATCCGACAATTACTATTATTGCAAACAAGATGTAACTCCATCCTAAGAGAGGATAGATATTTTTGAAGAACGGAACCGCCAGGTGATGATCAAAATTCAAATAATCAAAGAGGATCATTGCCGCAATGAAAGCAAAGCTGACTTGTAGCGGGAATTTGTATCTGGCCCTGAGTCCCTTTGCATCATTTAATATCACTTTTCTGTAGTCATCAACAAATCCGATCAAGGTATACGCAAAAGCCAGACCCAGAATCAGTAATACGAACGGATTGTCCAATCTTGCCCATAACAAAACCGAGAAAATAATACCCAACCACATTAACAGACCGCCCATTGTCGGAGTCTTTCCTTTGTCAAGATGAGTAATCGGACCGTCGTCTCTGACCGTCTGCCAAAGCTGTTTCCTTCTCATGTAATTGATCAGCATTTTCCCAAATATAAAATATACCAGCATTGCAGTGAAGAGAGCGGCAAACGTCCTGAACGTGATGTAACGAAACACGTTGAAAATCGTATAGTGTTCGCTAAGCGGATAGAGAAGATAGTATAGCATTTTTCGTTCCTTGGTTCTTTAGTTCCTTGGTTCCTTGGTTTGTTTTTAACGAACTAACGCACCAACGCACCAACGAACAAAATTACGTTCCAACCCTGTTTTTTAAAAACTCCACGACCCTTTCCATCTTCATGCCTCTTGAGCCCTTGACCAAAACCACATCTCCAGATTTAATCTCTTTTAAAACAGCTTCATTCAGCTGATTGAAATCTTTAAAGACATCCGCCTTCCCCGCCCCTTTTTTCACATCTTCTGCAAATTTTCCGGCCACAAAAAGTTTATTTACGGCATTATCTTTGACGTTTTTCCCAAGCTCGAAATGTTTTTCGTGTGCTGAGTCTCCCAACTCCAGCATATCTCCCAAGACTGCGATAAACCTCCCTGCCTTTTTGGCCGAACCTGCCGTCTTGAGCGCCACCTTCATCGACGCGGGATTTGCATTATAACTATCATTAATTAATTGAACTCCGTTTGAGAGCTGAATCTTCTCCATCCTCATCTTCATCGGTTTAAAATCACTTAGTCCGTTCAACATTGAATCGACTGGAACACCGACTGCCACTCCAACTGCAATTGCGGCCAATGCATTCATGACGTTGTGTGTTCCTGGGACCGGGAGCGACAATTCATATCTCTTACCGTTGACTTCAAGTGTCAGCTCTGTTTTGCTCAGATCTTCGCAAACCATTTTTACAAACCGCACGTCACAGTTATCCTGCATTCCAAAGGTTATCTTCTTGCCTGGATATTTTTTCCCAAGTTTCACAACAAGTGGGTCTTCAACATTTATAACTGCCGTGCCGTCTTTTCTCATCGTCTCAAAAAGCTCTCCCTTGGCCAGGGCCACATTTTCAATTGTCTGCAACTTTTCCAGGTGAGCGGGATTAACGTTTGTGATTAGGCCGATATCTGGTTTTGCAATTTCTGTAAGCCTTTTAATCTCTCCAAAAGCGTTCATTCCCATTTCTAGCATTGCAAGGTCATAATCCTTGGATATGCGTGCCAACTGAAGAGGCAGACCGATCAGATTATTAAAATTTCCCTCGGTCTTTATTACTTTCTTATTTCCCGAAAGGGCGGCGGCAATCATCTCTTTCGTGGTAGATTTTCCATTTGATCCGGTAACGGCAATACAGGTGATATCAATTTTATCTCTCCAGCATGAGGCAATATCACCAAGGGCTGTAATTGTATCTTCTACTTTTATTACAGTCTCCGGTCTCCGGTCTCTGGTCTCTAGTCTCTCAACAATTGCGCACACTGCACCTTTTTCAAATGCATCTTCAATATAATCATGACCGTCAAAGATCGGGCCTTTTATTGCAATAAACAGATCCCCTTTTTTAATTGTGCGCGTATCTGTGGATATATTTGTAACCACGGTATTCAAATCGCCATTTAGCAATTTTCCGTGCGTTGCTTTTATTATGTCGCTAATCTTTAATTTCATAATACAGTTAAAAACGCTTAAATGTTTAAACGCTTAAGCACTCTTGCACAACCTCCACATCATCAAAATGCCTCTTCTCTTTCCCAACTATCTGGTAATCTTCATGCCCCTTGCCGGCGATCAGGATGGAATCGCCCTCTTTAGCAACCGAGATCGCTTTTTTTATGGCCTTCCTTCTATCCTCTTCAAGAAGATATCCCCGACCACCCCCGTTGAAGAGTGGCATCCCCTCTTTTATTAAAGGAGATGCAATTTCGTTTATTATCTTTTTGGGATCTTCTGTTCTTGGATTGTCGGAAGTAATAATTATTACATCACTAAATAGAGACGCCTCACGACCCATCAACGGACGTTTCTCCCTGTCCCTGTCTCCGCCACATCCAAAGACTGTGATCAGCCTCCCCTTTTTTATTTTGCTTATTGATGAGGCCGAATTGCGAAGTGCGTCTGGAGTATGTGCATAATCTACGAAAATAGATATCCCTCTGTCATTTTTTACGCTCTCAAGTCTGCCTGGAACATTTGTCAGTTTTTCTATTCCGGTTTTAATTATATTCAGAGGATAATTTCTGATTCCCGTGGCAGCCACTGCCGCAAGCACGTTCAATATATTAAATTCTCCTCTGAGTTTACTTGCGCACTCAAATTCTCCCCACGGAGTTTTGATATTTATGTCGTTTCCGGTGACGCTGGAATTGAAAGATGCCGGGTGAACATCTGCCTCTTTATTAAAACCGTATGTAACAAACTTAAATCCGCCGCATTCAGAAATTATTCTTCTTCCGAATTCGTCATCAATATTTATGATGGCATATTTTTCGGTTTTTGAACTTGCACAAAGATATTCTTCAAATAATTTCTTTTTTGCCTCGAAATATTTTTCAGTGCCATGATGATAGTCAAGATGATCGTGTGTCAAATTGGTAAATATCGCCGTATCGAAGTTTGTTGAATAGACACGTTTCTGGTCCAGAGAGTGTGACGAAACTTCTATAACCGCATCGGTCACCTTGTCTTTCGCCATTTCATTCATCAGTTTTTGCAAATCATAAGACATTGGCGTGGTGTGCGGTGCCGGAAGTTCTTTGTCAGAATATCTCCGATTGACCGTGCCAACAACTCCGACATTCCCACCATTCTCATTTATTATCGATTCAAGGAGATAGGTTATAGTGGTCTTGCCGTTTGTGCCGGTAACTCCAATTGTGTGAATCTTCTTTGAAGGATGACCAAAGAAATTTGCGGACATTTCAGCCATCACTCTCTTTGTATCGTCCACAACCACAACAGTTGCTTCCACGTTTAAAGGTTTTTCACTTACGATAACCATTGCGCCATGCGCGATTGCATCATCAATAAAATCATGTCCGTCAACGCTGACACCCTTGATCGCAACAAAACATGACGATGCAACAACATCTTTTGAATTATAAAAAATGTCACTAATATCCCAGTTTGTTGATCCGTGGATATTTGAAACTTTAATATTTTTTATTACAGATTCAAATTTCATAATCTATTCCGGCTGTTTCAAACTAATAGTCAATCTAGAACCCTTTTTTAATTCTACTCCCGGAGGTGGATTTTGATAAGTCACCAGTCCGTTTCCTTCGGACTTTAGATCTATATCTGCCCTTCCAATTGCCTCCAGTGCCTCTTTTATCGTTGAACCTCTCAAGTCCGGCACTGTGAATCCGCCTGACTTTGTTTTCGTCAATCTTTTATGTGCATGTGGTTCCTTTTTGGTTTCTTTCATCGACCCGCTAGATGCCATGATTACCTTCGATAAGGATGACGGAATAGACAGGTGCTTGAGAGAGCCTTCAATAATTTCTCTAAATGCCGGTGCCGCAACTTCACCTCCCCAATAACTATTTCTCGGCTCATCAAGTCCAACGTATACGGCTATTTTTGGGCTGTACGACGGGGCAAATCCTATGAAAGATGAATAATATTTTCCGGATGCGTACCCGGCCGCGCCCTCTTCAACTTTTTGCGCCGTGCCCGTCTTCCCGGCAACTCTATATTCTTTACTAGCCGCCCTATATCCGGTACCGCCCTCTTCAATCGCCTTTTCCAGAATAGAAATCATCTTGTGTGAAGTCTCTTCACTTATCGGCGTTGAGAGAACTACGGGTTGATTTTCAAAGACAACAATCCCCTGATTGTTGACAATTTTATCAACAATGTAGGGCTTCATCAATTTTCCGCCATTACTTACTGCGGCAAATGCCGTAACCATTTGAGTTGGAGTCGCACTAACTCCCTGTCCAAACGCAATCGTTGCAAGATTGATTGGCCTCCAGGATTTATATGACCTCATCACTCCGTTGGTCTCGCCCGGGAGATTCACCTCAGTTTTCTGTCCAATACCAAATTGCTCCAGCGAATGATAAAGCCGTTCTGCTCCCATTTTATCTGCTATTTTATAGGCCCCGATATTACTGGATACCTTGATAACGTCGGCGACTGATAATTTGTTATGAGGGTGAGTGTCATGAAGCTTCGTGTTCCCGATCATTGTCTCGCCATTCTCGCAATCAAAGATGGTGTTGATGTTAACAATTCCGGTTTCAATCGCGGCGGCGGCAACCAAGACTTTGAATGTAGACCCCGGCTCAATCATGTCGGTTATCGCGCGATTCCTCCAGTCGTTTTGAGCATATTTAGAATAGTTATTTGGATCAAAAGTGGGGGAATTTGCCATCGCGAGAATAGCGCCGGTGTTCACGTCCATCACAATTGCTGTTCCTGATTTTGCATCCGCATATTCGACGGCACCCTTCAGCGCCTTTTCAGCCACGTATTGAATTCTTCTATCTATCGTCAGGTAAAGATCAGACACGTCATCTTGTTCCGAATAGCTTGCCGGTGAGAAATAGAATCTCCCCTTCGCATCTCTTCTGTACGAGGCCTCTGTCATGTGGCTTGCCAAAAAATCATTATACACCAGCTCCACTCCGGCCAGCGGTTTAGAGTCATATCCAACCGCCCCCAACACGTGACCCGCAAGATCTCCGTTTGGATAGAATCTCTTGCTCTCTTCAAGCGTATAAATTCCGCGGATATCTGCAACTTTTTCAGCAAGTTCTCTATCTACACGCCTCTTAATCCAAAGAAATCGCCTCGGAGATTTTAACTTGTTAAATAGATCCCTATCTTTGACCCCGAGAACATTTCTCAATTGTTTAGCAACCTCTTTCGGTGATTCAATTATTTTCGGATCTGCAAATATTGACGGAACAGGCAGACTCACAGCCAACTCCTTGCCGGTCCTGTCGATGATCCTTCCTCTTCTTGTGCTCTGAGAAACTCTTGCTCTGTACTGCCTTGAGGCAACTGCTCTTAAAGATTTTTTGCTGAAACAATGAAGATCAATGGCTCTGATTGTGACAATGACAAAACCCAGAGCTATCAGTGCGGTCACTATAGACATTCTGACTTTAATCCGATGGTCTCTCTTTGCCTCTTCATTAACCTGAGACTTGACCATCTTTATGTTTTGGCGTGACCTCATTATATATTTTACTCAATTTCTTCGGGGCTGACCAAGACGATTTGGTCGCCCTTCGGTGGATGCATGTTTAATTTTTTGTGTGCAACCTCTTCAAGTCTTTTTGGAGATTTCAATTTTTCAACCTCCACCTCCATTGACCCGGCCTCTTTGTCCAGCTCGGTATATTCTTTCTGTAACGTATTTATTTCGTAGCCCAACTGTACGATCCTGATGCGCGACCACACATAGAACAAAGCAAGAATTGTGATCAGGATAAACCAGATTACCCATCTCTTGATAAAACGATTTTGGATTGCAGTCGAGCGCCCACCAACGCCTTGTTTATGTAATAATTTTTGAGATATTGACGAAGAATATGAGGATGAATTATAAACCCTGCTTGTCATATTAATTTTTCCGAATAATAGCCCTGAGCTTTGCGCTTCTTGAGCCTGGATTATTTTTTATCTCGGCATCTGAGGCGGTGACCGGCCTCTTCGTAAGAATTCTAAAGTCACCGCCCTTGGCCAATTCCTTAAATCTGACCTTCACCATTCTATCTTCAAGTGAATGATAGCTGACAATCACAAGACATCCCTCATCGCCCATGATTGCCGGTGCCTCATCCAAAAATCTCTTCAAATTTTCAAGCTCTCCGTTTACTGCAATTCTTAAAGCCTGAAAAACTCTCGTTGCGGGATCGATTCTCCCCCTTTTGCTTCCGTAAACTCTACTGCAAATACGCGACAACTCTCTTGTATTTTCTATTCTCTTCGTCTGTCTGAATCTTAAGATCTCTTTTGCGATACGCCTTGAAAATCTCTCTTCGCCCAGTTCCCAGAAAATCTTTGCAAGGTCTTCTTCTCCCCACGAGTTGACAATAGTTGCGGCGTCCACCTCTGAATCAAGATTCATTCTCATATCCAGAGGTCCGTCATTTTTAAAACTGAAACCGCGTCTTGCCTCCCTCAATTGATTGTTAGAAACTCCGAGGTCCAAAACCGCTCCGTCAAACCTTGCCGAAAATTCTTCTGCTATCCCTGTAATATTCGAATAACTCTCTTTTATTATCACTGCCCGATCGCCATAATCGCCGAGCTTCTCTCTTGCGGCAGTTATTGCGTCTTCATCGATATCGGCCCCGATCACCTTGCAATCATTCGGGCCTTTTTGCAGAATTTTTTCTGCGTATCCCCCGCCTCCAAGCGTGCCGTCAAAATAAATTCCACCCGACTTCGGATTTAAAAACTCTACAACTTCATCCAGCAGTACTGGTGTGTGAGAATATGACACGTTTATTAAAGTCCAAGATCTGCGAGTTTGTCGCCCATCAGCTCCAATTTCTTCTGCGCCGATTCGAATTCCTGCTGCCATCTCTCACGAGACCAAATCTCAATGCGATTTGTCATTCCAACAAGAATTACACTCTTTGAAATTCCGGCATATTTTCTCAAAGTAGGCGGCAAGAGAACTCGACCCGAGCTATCAATCGGGCACTCAACAGAAGCTGAGATGAAAACTCTCTGTAAGGATTTTACTTCGTCTTTGAATTGAGGGAGGCTTGCTACCTTATCTTCAACGCGCTGCCATTCCCCTGCGGGATAGGCCCAAAGGCATCCGTCAAAATTCGTGATGAAGAGCCTCTCATCATAGTTTGTTGAAAGTATCTCACGAAATTTGGACGGGACAGAAACCCTGCCTTTTGTATCCAAGGTATGTTCAAATCTCCCTCTGAACAAAGACATCCTCCTTACGGTTAAAATCATCAATAATTACAACGTGTTACAATAGAGGAAACTCATGCCACTTTATGCCACCGTTTCTGAAAGGTCAAGGAAATTTGCCGATAAACCCTTGAAAAAAGAGGGAATTTTGCTAATTTTAGGATCTATTTTTCACTCAAAAATTCTCTTATAAATCGTCATCATCTTCCAATTTTTGAGATTATTTATGAGACATATCCCGTAACCTCCTGAAAAATAATATGTTTAATTTTGGTAAAATGTCCGAGCTCCCCGGCTTGAATAAGTCTTATAAAGGGCCTTCATCTCACTGGTTGACACCGCCATTGACGATGGGTTATTGAATTTTCCTCAGTGAAGATAGGTAATTACAAAGTCTCTTCGATTATGGCCGGCCGGTTTATGCTCGACGGCGGTTCCATGTTCGGAGTCATTCCGAAGACCCTGTGGCAACAAAGGATCTCTGCGGATGAAAGAAATTGCATCCCGATGATGATGCGCCTTATGTTGATTCAGGGAGAGGGTAAAAACATTTTGGTTGATGCCGGTTCCGGCAATAAATACAGCGAAAAATTTAATACCATCTATAGTATAGAGGATTCTCTGGGCTCTCTTGAAAAGGGATTGGCAGAAAATAATCTATCATTTTCCGATATCACCGATGTGATTATCACACACCTCCACTTTGATCATGCCGGAGGTTCAACAATTATTAGCGGCAAAGAGATCGTGCCAACGTTCCCTAACGCAAGATATTATGTCCAAAAATCTCAGTTTGAATGGGCCAAAAATCCGATAGAGAGCGACAGGGCCAGTTATTTTGCAAACGATTTTGAACCGCTGATCAAAAATAATAAATTAATAATATTGAACGGAGCAAAAGACATCTGCCCCGGGGTTAGTGTTCAGGTAACGAACGGTCACACGAGTGGCCAACAACACGTTATTGTTTCGGACGGCAAGGTAACGATCTTTTATTGTGCAGATCTCATACCTACGTCTGCACATCTTGGAATTCCGTGGAATATGAGTTATGATCACAGGCTATTATTGACTATTGAAGAAAAGAAAACGGTTCTGAAAAAGGCGTCTGAAGAGGGATGGGTCCTATTTTTTGAGCATTGCCCAATCATGGCGGCCGCGACTGTCAGGATGGGGAAGAAAGACTATGAAATAGCTGAAGAGGTGAAAATCTGATGCCGGTTAGACCACTAATAATATATATTATTT
>CAZTCA010000004.1:0-29421 GCA_964612405.1 uncultured Pseudomonadota bacterium | reverse complement strand
CCCCACTGTCATAATCGCGTGGGCATTAACTGTCATATTGACGTGGGCATGACAGCCCTATATTGAGCCATTGCGGACGGGCACATTGTGTGCTATACAGCCCGATCTAAGGACTAAGGACGGATTATGATTCTCTGGAATAAAACAAAGATAATCGCCACGGTTGGTCCTGCAAGCGCCAACAAGAAAGAGCTTCGCTCCATGATCGTTGCCGGCGCCGATGTAATCAGAATCAACGGAGCACACGGAGACCTGAAGGAACATAAGGCAATAATCTCTCTTATCAGGCAGGTCGCAAAATCCCTCAATCAACCCACCGCAATCCTGATTGATCTTCCAGGCCCTAAATATCGGGTTGGGAAACTGGCCTCCGATTCAATCCTTCTTAAGGACGGGAAAAGCGTCACCCTCATCTGCGGCAAATCGGTTCAGGATTCTCGGGATATACCGGTCCCTCACAAGATTCAGAAGGCGGTCAGGCGGGGAAGCCATATCTTTATTAATGATGGAAGTGTTGAGCTGGTGGTGAAAAATGTCAGAGGTTCAAGAATTGAGTGTATCGTCAAATCCGGCGGCGAGATAAAATCGAATAAGGGGATTAATCTTCTAAGGGCAAAACTTGATGCGCCTTCACTCACAAGCACCGATAAATTGATTTTAAAGATGGCTGTTGCTGAAGGAGTGGATTTTGTCGCCCTCTCATTTGTCAGGTCTTCTAAAAACATCACCGCCCTGCGCAATCTTCTTCGTAAAAAAGCACGATATATAAAGATTATCGCCAAGATCGAAAAACCGGAAGCGCTGGACGATATAGATGATATTATAGATGTCTCAGATGCAATAATGATAGCCAGAGGTGATCTGGGAATTGAGATGCCGTTTGATAAAATTCCGGCAATACAGCGTGAGATCCTCTCGAAGTGTCTCCGCGCAGGAAAGCCGACAATCACGGCAACACAGATGCTTGAATCGATGATTACTTCTTCAAGGCCCACGAGGGCCGAAGCAACCGATGTCGCCTCCGCAATATGGCAAGGAACCGGTGCCGTCATGCTATCTGCCGAGACAAGCATCGGTAAAAATCCATCCCTCGCTGTCAGGGCAATGGCGGATATAGCAACCGAGGCGGAAAAGAAGATGCCGCGATTCGGTCGCGCAAAAGATGCCAAAGAGGATCATTCATTTCAGGCACAGGTCTTGAGCGAGGCGGCGGTCTATATTGCGGAAAATCTTGGCGCCAAGGCGATTGTTGCACCGACAAGATCCGGCCGCACCCCACTCTTTATGAGCAGAAACCGGCCCCAGCCCCTGATCCTTGCACCCACCGAAGACGAGCGCACAGCAAGACAGATGGGTCTTTATTGGGGAGTGAGGCCCATGCCGATGCCGACTTTTAAAACAGTAGATGAACTGCTTGCCAATGCTGAACGGGCCGCCCTGAAGTCTGTCTTTATTAAGAAGGGCGACACCCTTGTGATTACGAGCGGCGCCCATGGCAAAAAGGATGACATAACCAGTCTGGTTGAAATTCGCACAGTTTCATAAAGCCTAAATGAGACGCTAGGGGTCAGACCCCTGGAGTCTCATACTGAGAGGGGGTGATGGAGCGATGAAGAAATGGATTATGTTGTTCATTGCCGCCGCTATTCTGACCGTAGGACTGACAAAGGTCATTCATGCCGAAGACGATGATGAATGCCCCTGCGGATATGACGAGGATGGATATTGCCTTCCTTGTGAAGAATAGAGAAAATAGATAAAAAACCCGGCCAAGTATCGATGACGATCAGAGACCGGGTTTTTTATTTGAACGGATTGTCGATTATTAATTCAGCGCCGCGCTCAGGTCCCATGCAGAGCATTACCACAGGGATGCCTAAATGCATTTCAATGTATTGAATATATTTCTTCGCGTTTCTAGGAAGGTCCTCGAAAGACTTAACCGATTTTAAATTCTCTTTCCAGCCCGGCATCTCCTGATAGACCGGCGTTCCGTCATCATTATATTCAATGCAGACCTTGAGACTTTCAAACCCGCAGAGTACATCAAGCTTTGTCAGGACTACCCCGTTCACACTATTCACATCTTTGGATCTCTTGAGCAGTGCCAAATCAAGCCATCCGCACCTGCGCGGGCGGCCTGTTGTTGCCCCATATTCCCCGCCGCCATTGCGAAGTTTTCTGCCGATTTCATTATCCTGCTCTGTCGGAAACGGCCCGCTTCCAACACGTGTGGTGTAAACTTTCGCCACACCCAACACATAATCAATATTTGTCGGACCGATTCCGGAACCTGAACAAGCTCCGGAAGAGACGGTATTAGATGAAGTGACAAACGGATAGGTCCCGTGATCAATATCAAGGGCCGTCCCCTGCGCACCCTCAAAGAGAATATTCTTCTTTGAAGCAATCGCATCGCCCATCAACTCTACCGTATCCTTTATATACATGCCCAACTGCTTGCCATATTCCAGATACTCATCCATCAGATCCTGAATTTTCAACTCCTCTGAACCGCTCAAAACATGTTTTATGTAAAGATTCTTTTCGGGGAGAACCAGTTCAAGCCTCTCTCTCAATCTCTCTTCGCTTATAAGATCTCTCATTCTTATGCCGACACGACCAGCCTTGTCTTCATAGCAGGGTCCAATCCCTCTACCTGTCGTGCCGATCTTATTCTTACCGGATCTCTCCTCACGCAGTCTTTCAACAATTTTATGATACGGCATCACAACGTGCGCGGCAGAACTGATCGCAAGTTGTGAATTGTTTTGAAAATATCCCTTATCCCTGACCATCTTGATCTCATCAATCAAACTCTTCGGGTCGATCACGACACCGTTGCCGATCACACACTGAACTTTTTCTCTCAAAATGCCGGAGGGTATAAGATGAAGAACTGTTTTCTCTTTCCCTATCACCAGCGTGTGGCCTGCATTTGCGCCGCCCTGATATCTCACAACATAATCTGAAAACGGAGTGAAGAAGTCAACGACCCTCCCTTTTCCTTCATCGCCCCATTGTGTGCCGATCAAAATGACTGTTGTCATAAAAAATCTTTCCGCTATTTGAGCAGATGTAACATTATCGCCTTCTGCGCGTGCATTCTATTTTCTGCCTGATCAAACATGATTGACCGGTCAGATTCCATTGCATAATCATCAATCTCATAGCCGCGATGCGCCGGAAGATCGTGCATGACCAGCGCCTTATTCGCAACGCCCATCAGCTCCTTGTTCAGCTGATACGGAGCAAACGCCTTCAACCTGCGCTCCTTTTCAGTCTTGAACTTTTCGTCAAAGAAGAGCTCCATATCAACCCAGCTGTCCGTATATAAAATATCCGCTCCCTCTACCGCCTTCTTCGGATCTTTCTCTTCATTATATAGACCTGTTTTATTAACCATTGTCAGCAGTTCTTTGTCTTCGCTTGTCGGATGACGTTCGGGCACACACAATACAAACTTCATGCCGAGCTTTGTGCAACCGACAGAAAGAGAGTTGCTGACGTTATTTCCTATTCCGAGATATACAACCTTCTTCCCTTTCAAGCCCCCCAAGTGCTCCTTCATCGTCTGAAGGTCTGCAAGGATCTGACACGGATGATATTTCTCACATAATCCGTTGATAACCGGCTGCTTCATGACCTTGATCATCTTCTGCAGATCTTCATGCTTCATGAGCCTTGCCATTACAATGTCGGCATATCTATCAATACAACGGGCTTCGTCTTCAATCGCGGCCATTTTAAATTGAGTCGTCTTCCAGTCCAGAAAAATCGCGTGTCCGCCGAGCTGTGTGACGCCCGCCTCAAATGAGGTTCTTGTCCTTGTTGATGTCTTTTGAAAGAGCATCACAAGGGTTTTGTTCTTCATCAGCTCCGGCCTGTCACCCTTTTTGTAACGATTTTTGAGATCGATCGCGGAATCGACTATCTGCGCGATTTCCTCGCCGGGCAAATTCTTTAAAGTTAATAAGTGCTTTGTCATCATTTTGTCCTCAGGTCTTCAAGTCTACATGTCTGCAGGTCGACGATAAGTGCTGACCTGACGACCTGTAGACCTGCGGACTTGCAGACCTATAAAATATATTTCGATAAATCTCTATCCTTCACAATATCAGCGAGCTTCTCTCTCACATAACCCGCATCGACTGTATATTTATGCCCCTTCTTCTCGGGCGCTTCAAACGAAATCACATCAAGGACGATCTCCATCACGGTGTGCAACCTTCTCGCGCCGATATTTTCCATCTGCTCATTTACATTCGCGCTCATCTCGCAGATCTCTTTCATCCCGTCCTCTGTAAATTCAATATCAACCCCTTCGGTCTTCATCAGGGCAATATATTGTTTCACAAGCGAATTTTCGGTCTCTGTCAGAATTTTAAAGAAATCCTCTTTGGTCAGCGCATGCAATTCAACGCGGATTGGGAATCTCCCCTGAAGCTCCGGTATCAGATCAGACGGCTTTGACATATGAAACGCGCCGGCCGCTATAAAAAGGATGTGATCAGTCTTCACCATTCCGTGCTTTGTCATCACAGATGATCCTTCAACAATCGGCAGTATATCTCTTTGAACACCCTCGCGCGAAACGTCCGGACCGTGTCTCGACCCCTCTGAAGATGCAATCTTATCGATCTCGTCCAGAAAAATAATCCCATTCTGTTCAACGTTATCAATTCCCAGCTTGTTTACTTTATCTATATCTATAAGTTTTGCGGATTCTTCATTCGTCAGAATATCCATCGCCTCAGAAATCTTCACCTTCCGCTTCTTCTTCTCTTTCCCTTGCCCCGGAAAGATGCTCCCCATCATCTCTTTTAAATTTGCACCAAGACCACCCAAATCATTTGGGTTGGCGGCAAAGACTTCAACCATCGGCATCCCTGAGGTCTGAGACGGAGGAAGCTCAACGAACTCATTATCCAATTTCCCGGTTCGCAGATCTTTTCTGATTGCCCCTCTATCGACGATCTCGCCCTCTTTGACCGGTCTCTCTTGAATTATCAGATCAATAAGCTTCTCTTCGGCAACCTCCTGCGCACGCACCTTGATATTCCCCGTCTCCTCTTCGCGCACCATCTTGACGGAGATATCGGTCAGCTCCCTGATCATCGACTCCACGTCTTTGCCGACATAGCCGACCTCTGTAAATTTCGACGCCTCAATCTTCATAAACGGGGCATTCGCAAGACGCGCAAGCCTTCTGGCGATCTCGGTCTTGCCGACGCCGGTCGGGCCTATCATTATAATGTTCTTTGGTGTGATCTCTTCCTGAAGGATTGACTCAACCTGACAACGACGCCATCTATTTCTGAGTGCAATTGCAACGGCCCTCTTGGCCTTGTTCTGACCTATGATGAAACGATCGAGCTCGGAGACAATCTCCCTTGGTGTGAAATTTGATGCAGATAACATACTATTTCAGTTCCTCAACAACAACATTGTTATTGGTGAATACGCAAATGTCTGCGGCCATCTGAATTGACTCTTCAACAATTTCTCTTGCAGATAAATTGGAATGTTTCACCATTGATCTTGCCGCCGCCAGCGCATATGGGCCACCACTTCCGATCGCCGTAACACCGTCGTCCGGTTCAATGACATCTCCGTTTCCGGATATCAAAAATGTCTTTTCTTTGTTTGCAACAATAAGGAGGGCCTCGAGTCTTCTCAAGATCTTATCTGTCCGCCAGTCTTTTGCCAACTCAACTGCGGCGCGGGTGATGTTTCCGTGAAATTCAGACAGTTTGGCTTCAAACTTTTCAAAAAGCGTAAAGGCATCGGCCGTCGATCCGGCAAAACCTGCAATTAATTTTCCTTCGTCCATCACGCGAAGTTTTTTGGCGGTCTTCTTCATGATTGTATTCCCCATGGAGACCTGCCCATCGGACGCAATTGCTACCTGGCCGTCTCTGCGCACGGCTATTATCGTGGTTGACCGAATCATATATTTGCTGACCTGGCGACCTGCAGACTTGCTGACTTGAAGACTGCAGTTTATGCTTTAGGATGGGTCTTTTCGTATACATCCATCAGTTTGTCAATACTAACGTGGGTATATTTCTGAGTCGTGGAAAGACTTGAATGCCCAAGCAGTTCCTGGATGCCGCGAAGGTCTGCGCCGGCATTGAGCATGTGTGTTGCAAATGAGTGACGCAGAACGTGAGGGGTCACCTCTTTTTGGATGCCGGACGAACGAAGATATTTCTGGACCATTCTCTCGACACTTCTCGGGGTGATACGATCGCCCTGCCTGTTTAGAAAAACTGCCTTTGTGGCCCTAGCCTTCGTGCACAGTTCTTCTCTTCTTGAAAGATAATTTGAAAAGGCGGTCTGGGCCTTTGATCCGATCGGCACCATACGCTCTTTACGCCCTTTTCCAAGGACCCTCACAACGCCTTCACCCAAGTTTACATCTTCCAGATTGAGCCCCACAAGTTCGCTGACACGAAGACCGGATGCATACATAACCTCCATCATCGCCTTGTCGCGAAGAGAGAGAATGTCAGAGTCTTTTGGACCGTTCAATAGTGAAGCCATCTCATCCACAGTCAAAAATTTCGGCAGTCTCTTGGGCACCTTCGGAGTAGCAACCTCTTTGGCCGGATTGGAGCTTATTTGCCCCTTTTTGATCCAAAAATTAAAGAATGACCTGAGTGAGGCCAATTTTCTTGCTATTGAGGCCGGACTATTTTTACCAAATAGATCAGATAGATAGCCCCTGATAATATTGTGATCAATCTTTGAGAGAGACGGCTTGCCTCCGGTGGCAATTGTGGGGTGTTTTGCCCCTAAGTACTTGGAAAACTGACGCAAATCGGCAAGATAATTTTTGGAAGTGTGTGTAGAAGCGTCTTTCTCAAACTTCAGATAGTCCAGATATTCATTTAGTATCTTTTCCATACGTATCTCCCCCCCATTTTTTATAAAACTCCTAAGTCCCGCTGGTATCGTATAAAATTTTCAAATAAATTTCAAGTAAAAACATTAACTTATCGGACGTCCCTTTGAAGCCTTCTGCCGCGCGTTTTCCAGGGCGTCCTTGAATTTGCGCGCCTGCTCAAGCGAGACCTCCCTTTCGTCAGCTATCTCGTCCCAGAGCTCCTTGCTCATGGCCTCGGTGACGCTCTTCTTCTCATGCCGCCTATCCATGATATATACGACGATCAAATAACCGAGCGCTAAGAAAAAGATTATTGAGCCGAATATTGTCCAAAACATTTATATCGCCCCTTTCACAGACTCTTCTATCATTTCCAATTTCTCAGGCAGGACTATCTTCCCGCCCCCCACTTCTCTCAGATAGAAAGAATCCTTCACCCTGTCTGCCTGCGTCAGGACTTTTGCAAGCGCAATATAACACCCCTTTTTGTGGAATGCATTAGTTATGTCATACAAGAGACCAATCCTGTCGCTGGTGTAGATATCAATCACCGTGCTATCCGCCGAAACCTCATTGTCTATCTCAATTCTCGTCTTTTCATCCATGCCACGTTTCTTGAGCCCGGTCGGGAGCTTCTTTATCAGGGCCTCAACATTTCCGCCCTTTGCAAATACCGTCTCCAGATCTGAGATTATCTTATCCCTCTTCTTGCTGTTCAGCGGACCTCCTCTGAGGTTCTGAACTCTCAACACATCCAATACCACACCGTTGCGACCGGTATTTAGTTCCGCTTCGAGGATGTTCGCACTGTTAGCCGCCATCACACCCGTAATTCTCAAAAATATACCGGGCGCGTCTCTCGTCATTATAACAAACTCGGAATGATTCTTATGGGGAAAGTGTTGCGTAATCACATGGTACGCCTCAAAGACAGAATACATGGCAACGTGTCTTCTGATATCGGCCTCTGTATTTGCAATGAAGTACCTGTCCGGCATATTGTCGAGCAGGTTTGTGGCCGCCTCTCTCAAGCTTCCGGCAGAAAGCCTCTTTTTTATCTTATCAATATCTCTGTGAACATTTTTGAGGCCAAGACCTGACAGCAGTTTTCTCGTCCCAAGATAGAGCTCGTCTAACAATCTCTCTTTCCACGAAGTCCACGTCTCAGGTCCTATCGCCGCGATATCCGCATAGGTAATAATAAATAACATATCCAACAGCTCAATAGACTGGAGGGAATTCGCAAATCTCTCCATCATATCCAAATCGGCCAGATCTCTCGAAAATGCAATTCGCGGCATCAACAAATGTGATCTTACGAGAAATGAAATTTTTGATGCATCCTTTTCGGAATATCCATGATTCTTTGCAACTCCCAGCGCAATATCCGCTCCGAGTTCAGCATGGCTTTCGATCTTGTTAGGTCGCTTCCCTATATCGTGCAATAGTGCGGCGAGAAAAAGGATGTCCTTTGATTTTATCTTTTTATAGACGGCGCGGGCAAGTCTTGGCCCCGTCTTTGATAGATCCAGAATCTTTTTAACTGTCAGTATCGAATGCTGATCGACGGTATAGATATGATAGGCGCCGGGCTGGGCCTTGCAATAGATGCTTGCAAATTCAGGTATAAATTCCATCAGCCCGCCGGACCTGTGGAGCATCTTGAGCGCGCTCGCTAGGACATCACTGTTTGCAACAAGCCTCTGCCAACTTGGCCTCTCTCCGACGATCTTCTTGATGCGCCCTTCATTCCACTTCCTTGCCATCCTGATCCGTCGCGGTGAGGCAAATAATAAAACATCATTGGTCTCTTCGTGAATTACAGTTGCACATTTATAGTATCGGCTCATCAACTCATCAATACTGATCATCAGACTGTCTGCAACCATCTTCTGCTTCTCAAATGTCAGTCGATCGTCTCTCTTCGATGAAAGAAAATGGAGTCTTGCGCGAATCTCGCGCACGAACTTAATCTCTGCATTATCAGGCTCCGTCATCTCCAGAATCTTCGTAAGCCATGTTGCAGTCTGAAATTCTCTCAGCCCACCTTCACCCTCCTTGATATGCGGCTCCAAAAGATAGAGTGTGCCGCCAAATTTTTTCAGCCTTAAAATATGTTCTTTATATTTCGCCTTGACGAAATTTTTTCTCCACTTTTTATTCCCCATCTTCTCCTGAACGAGACTAAAAAATTCGTCGGCCAGCGCGGAGTTCCCTGCTATAAACCGGGCATCAAGCATTGCTGTCTGCGCCTTGATATCTCCCGCGAACATATCTTTGCAGTCACGAAGAGTACGGGTTGCGCCACCCGCCTCTAATCCTTTATCCCACATCGGATACAAAATAGAGTTGACCATAGAACTGACAGGCTCGAGTTGACCGTCATAGAGAAAGAGGAGATCAACGTCTGAATATGGGGACATTTCGCGGCGGCCAAAACCACCAAGGGCCAGAATGGCCACCCTCAGGTCTTCATGTCCGACAAATAACTTTTCGACTATTTTATCTATTACCAGAGACCACTCTTCCTGCAGATCGCAGACGTCGCGGCCCTTTGACAGACCGTCTTTGAATGAAGCCAAACCGGATGATATATCTTGCATAATTGATCTATAGGCTTGCTAACTTCTTCTCGCGCTTTACAAATCTCTTTACGCCGGAGGCAATCCCTTTGACGATTGAATCTTGATAATTTTTATCTTTGAGGCGCCTCTCCTCTTTGGGGTTGGATAGATACGATGTCTCCACAAGAATGGCTGGGCATTTTGTTCCCACAAGGACATAGAAGAGGGCCGATCTGACATGCTGATCCACGACACCGCTATATTTTTTTGAAAGTGAGCTAAAAAGATTGTTGTGGACATCGCGCGCTAACTGCTTCGATTCATCAGTGGTTGCGGTCTGAAGCATTGTGGCTATGATGGTATCGAGATCGGAGACGCTTCTGCCTGCATGCTCGTTCTCCTGCTTGGCAAGCCTCTTCGCCGCCTCGTCGGTTGCATTATTGAGATAATATGTCTGAATCCCCTTAAGACTGCTTGAGCGGGAAGCGTTTGCGTGAACAGAAATAAAGAGATCTGCATTCTTTTTATTGGCAAACTTGGTCCGATCGCTCAAACTGATAGTCTTGTCAGACCATCTCGTTAAATATATCCTTGAGTTCGGAACTAACTTCTTTAGCTCTTTTGCGAGTTTTTTGGAGATATCAAGCGTGATATATTTTTCTTTCGTGCCCCTTTTCCCCACTGCTCCTTTATCTGTTCCGCCGTGACCCGGATCTATTACGATTGTGATAGGCGTCCCTTTGGCCGGCGCAATTCTTGGAACAACAGCAACAGGTTTATATTCGGGCACTTCCCTTTCGGGGACAATGCCCCCCTCAATCGATTTTATATATCTCTTTGCCTCGCTATATTTGTCGCCGTCTTTGTAAAATCTGACGACGATATTCATGTTCTTTTTTGCACCGACCTTGTCTTTGTTATTCTCCCAGCGAATTCTGCCTGAATTAAAATATGCGTCATCGGCAAGTTTGCTCCTTGGATAATGTTTGGCGAAGGTTTCATATCCTTCAACGGCTTCATTCCAATGCATACCGTTCTTGGAATTCTCCGCAAGCCCCTCGTATAACAGACCGATGGAATATCTTGCCTTCTCTCCGGCATTGCTTCTGGAATATTTTTTTGCGATAAATTCGAATTGTCCGATACACTTCATCCACTGATCGCGGTATTTCTTCATTTCACCGCTGGCCTTCAGCTCCTCATAACAGCGGTGTGCATCCTGATAGAGCTCCTCCCCCTTTTTCAAAGGCGCATAACCGAGGGACGGAAAAACAATGCAAAAAGCAAGAGTCAGTAAAAGATATCTCTTCATCTACCTGTATTTCTAGCAATAAATAGCCAATCGGGCAATAAAAAAGGCTCCTAGCCCGACATAGCCTGTGATGAGACACCAGGGGTCAGACCCCCAGCGTCTCACTCCGCCAATCCATTAGTGGGTCGCGAAGTCTAAGCATTGACCTACCCTGGTGAGCGGGGAGAACGCCATGCCACTGGTGTCGGGGGATTAATTAAGCCCTGGGATGGAATTTTTTGTAGATTTCTCTCAGGCGGGTCTTATTTACGTGCGTGTATATCTGCGTCGTTGAAATGTCCGAGTGGCCGAGCATGGTCTGGACGGATCTCAAGTCTGCACCGTTCTCAAGCAGATGTGTAGCAAACGAGTGTCTGAGCGTGTGAGGCGTTATCTCTGTTTTTATCTTTGCCTTCTTGGCCAGCGCCTTAACTATATTCCATAATTGTTGGCGACTCAGATGTCTGCCAAGTCTTGATACAAAAAGCTTGTCAGTATTCCTCTTTTTTGCGAGCGACGGCCTCAACGTCTCCAGATATTCTTTAATCGCCTTACATGCCACTCTCCCCAACGGAACAATCCTCTCCTTCGAACCTTTCCCCATGGTTATCAGATATGCCTGGTCATAATCGGTCATCCCCATATTAACCTGGTTCGTAGTGAGATTTACCACCTCAGACGCACGAAGACCGGTCGCGTACATGAGCTGAATAATTGCATAGTTGCGAAGGCCCAGCTTCGAATTGAGATCCGCCGCGGAAAGCAGGGCTTCAACCTCATCCATCATCATCACCTTTGGAAGTTTATGCCATTTCTTCGGAAATTCAATGAGCGCTGTGGGATCATCTTTGATATATTTTTCCCTCTTGAGAAATTTGAATAGGCCTCTCACAGTGACCAGATGCCTTGCTACCGAGCGACTGTCCATCTTGAGCTTATGAAGTTGAACAAGCAGTGCCAGAATATGCGTGTCACTGATCTGTTTGAGCGAAGTCGCCCTCTTCGATTCGAAAAAATCGGCCATCTGGCGCAGGTCTCTTGAATAGGCATCAATTGTGTTCTTCGAGAGCCCTTTCTCTACCCTAAGATAATCCAGATATGTATCGATTTGTTCATGCATATGAGATGCTTGCCTTTTGTCTCATAATACATTAGTTACGCCGCAAAGTCCACATTAGGATTAAGTAAAAACATGAAAAGAGATCGAATCAGCTATGGTGCCCGGTTTTGCTACCCAGCCCTCCTATTTTGCCGGCTTCAAGAATCGACAAACACCGTAGTTGAGGTCGGCCCTGGGAGAGGTGATTTTCTGTTTCATATCGCCGAAAAGCACCCCGACTCACTGATTGTCGCAATCGAAATCAAGAGAAAAAGATTTGATAAGCTTGTAAAAAGGATTGAAAAACGTGATTTGAAAAATGTACTCCTGATTCAGGCCGATGCGAGGGATATTTTTTCAAAACTTCTCAAACCCTCAAGTGTTGATATAATTCACATCAACTTCCCCGATCCGTGGCCAAAGAAGAAGCACAAGAAAAATCGCTTGTTTAACGATGAGTTTGCCTCAATGTGTGAAAATATTCTTAAACCAAAAGGTTCTCTGATCTTTGCATCCGATTCGGCAAATTATGTTGATGAAACGGTTGAAGTATTTACACAACGAAGTCAACTCATCAGAGAAGAGTTGAGCGCAGATAAAGTCTTCCCTACCTTCTTTTCGCTCAAGTGGCAGTCGCAGGGTCGTTCCATTCAGTGCAATTCATGGACAAAAAGATAATTTCTAGCAGCAGGGGTCAGACCCCTAGCAAAAAAGCCTTGCGATAGTTAATAATAACTAGTAATGGCGACAAAAAAAGGGAGGATGTCAATGGCAAGTGATATCGTGAAACATGTGGATGACAGTAATTTTGACCAGGAGGTTTTAAAATCCTCTCAGCCGGTCTTGGTGGATTTCTGGGCTCCATGGTGCGGGCCCTGCAAGGCGATTGCGCCGGTGCTTGATCAAGTTGCACAGGAGAACAGCGGAAAGGTGACGGTCTGCAAGGTCAACGTTGACGACAGCACAGAGACCGCGGCAAAATACGGCATCAGGGGAATTCCGACTTTGATCCTTTTCAAAGACGGACAGGTTGTAAATCAACTGGTTGGAGCAGTACCCAAAAACCAGATTACTGATATGGTTGCAAAAGTAACGGGGTAAAATGTCCGACAGGTTAATTGATTCATTACTGTCCATAAATCCAGAGAAGCTATTTGTGAACTTGCCCGCAGAGAGGCTGGTCGAGATTGCGCTTGAGCGCGGTGAAGGCCGGATTGCGGCCAATGGCGCCCTTGTGACCCGCACCGGCGAAAGAACCGGGAGATCACCCAACGACAGGTATATTGTGGAAGATACCTGGTCAAAGAAAAATGTAGATTGGGGCAAAGTAAATAAGCCCGTATCACAGGAGGTCTTCGATAAACTGCTACAAAAAGCCGTCGATTTTCTCAGCGAAGGAGAAAGGTTTGTCTTTGAAGGCTTTATTGGTGCGAACGTCGAATATAGAACACCCCTCAGAACAATCACACAAAAAGCCTGGCACTGTCTTCTTGCAACAACATTATTTATCAGGCCGACTGCGGCTGAGTTGAAAATAATAAAACCGGAGTTTACAGTTATTAATGCAATGAACTTGAAAATCGATCCGAAGAAATATGGAATTAGGTCCGGCGTGTTTGTGGCTATATCATTTGACAGAAAGATTATTCTGGCTATCGGCACCGGTTATGGCGGAGAGATTAAAAAGGGGATCTTCTCTGTGATGAATGGAATTCTTCCGGAACGCGGAGTTTTCCCAATGCACTGTTCCTCAAATGTCGGAATGCTCGGCGGCACTGCTCTCTTCTTCGGTCTTTCCGGCACCGGAAAGACGACGTTGTCGGCAGATCCGGACAGGCGTCTTATCGGTGATGACGAACATGGCTGGAGTGAGAACGGAATCTTTAATTTCGAGGGTGGATGTTATGCCAAGGTCATAAAACTTTCAAAAGATGACGAACCGCAGATATACAATGCAATCAAGGCGGGCTCTATCCTTGAAAATGTCATCACGGATGATAAAACAGGCGCAGTAGATTATGACGATAGCTCGATAACTGAAAATACACGCGCAACGTATCCTGTCGAATACATGCCTAAATGCATCATCCCCGGAATTGGCGGCCACCCCAAAAATATCATCTTTCTGACATGCGATGCCTTTGGCGTCCTTCCTGCAATTGCAAAGCTGGATAGCGATATGGCAATGTATCACTTTCTCTCCGGCTATACTGCATCTTTGGCGGGAACTGAGGTTGGCATAAATGAACCCCAGGCAACATTCTCAGCCTGTTTTGGCGCACCGTTTATGCCGCTACATCCAACAACCTATGCTAAATTACTTGGGGAGAGGTTGAGGAAACATAAAACAAACTGCTGGCTTGTGAACAGCGGCTGGAGCGGCGGTCCTTACGGTGAAGGGAAGCGTATTAAGATTAAGATAACACGCGCCCTACTCACGGCCGCTCTCTCCGGAAAACTTGATAGTGTTAACTATACAACTGATTCCATATTCAATGTCATGATCCCTGACTCATGCCCCAACGTCCCAAGCGAAATTCTGGTTCCAAAAAATACCTGGCATGATAAAACGGCGTATGACAAAAAGGCTCGTGAACTTGCGAAAAGATTTCGGGATAACTTCAAACAATATGCGCAATACGCCGGCAAGGATATAGTAAATGCCGGACCAAACGGATGAAAAAACGTAAAAAACGGGAACCTCTGAAGAATCCAAAGGCCGTCTCTGAGATACTCTCGGGAGTCCTTTCCGGACGGGGATTTGATAAAAAAATCAGGCAATACTCAATCTTTGAAGCCTGGGGTGAGATTGTCGGCCCCACCATTTCAAAACATTCCAGGCCGGCGAAGATGCAGGGCGACACACTGATTGTTGAAGCGAAGAGCGCGACGTGGGTTCAGGAATTAACTTTTATGAAGTCAATGATCCTGAAGAAAATTAATGAAATCTCCGCAAACTCCGGCATTTCCGACATCAGGTTCACTCAACAGAAAAAATGAGACACCAGGGGTCAAACCCCTGGTGTCTCATTGCTGGAAGGCTTTGATTACCTGATCGGCAGGGATGGCGCCATCGCGAATGATCGCCATGGTTTCGTCTTCAATGTCTACAACTGTCGAACCGCGTGATGGCGGACATTCACCGCCGTTGAGAATGCAATCGATCCTGTCTTTGAAATATTTTTCAACATGTTTTGTGGAGAGTGACGGCGGATATCCGGAAAGGTTCGCACTCGTCGTTGTGATCGGCCTTTTAAGTTTTCTTACAAGAGCGGTCGCAATAGGATGCGACGAAATTCTGATACCGATCTTGCCTGTATTTGTTGTGAGTGATTTTGTAATCCGCTTCCCCGCGGGAAATAGAATCGTCAACGGACCGGGCCAGAATGCCTTGATAAGATTCGGCGCCTGTTCCGGCATGTTCTTTACATATTTCTTGAGCATCTTCGTGCTGTCGACCAGAATTGCAACCGGAAGACTGTAATCGCGCCTCTTCAAATCATAAAGCCTCTTAATTGCCTTTTCATTTGTGACATCCGCCGCCATACCATAAATAGTCTCGGTCGGATAGGCAACCACCTTCCCCTCTTTTAAAAATTTCACCGCTTTTGCGATTATCTCCGGCTCCGGTTCTGTGGGGCTGATTGTATAGATTTCTGACATTTTTGGTTCGTTGGTTCGTTGGTGCGTTAGTTGTAAACTTAATACTTATAACTTAATCCCTGCCTACCGGCAGGCAGGCTTACCACTTAATCCTTAGAGCCTGCCAAACAGCAGGCGCCTTAATCCTTAATTTTTTTATTCAGATTCTTATTCTTCTCTTTCACCGCTTCTGCCATTTTTTTGCGGTGGTCGCCCAATTTCTTTTTGAGGCCATCGTCCGAAAGTGCCAAAATCTCAACTGCAAGGATTGCCGCATTCTTTGCGCCGACCTTGCCGATTGTGACCGTTGCAACGGGGATGCCCGACGGCATCTGTATAATAGAAAGGAGGGAATCAACACCCTTAAAATCGGAACCCGGGAGAGGAACTCCAATAACGGGAAGCGTTGTATGTGCCGCAATTACTCCGCCAAGATGCGCCGCGAAACCCGCGCCGGCAATAATCACCTTTATTCCGCGACCGCTTGCGTTTTTTGCAAACACCGCTGTATCATCCGGAGTGCGATGCGCCGAAAAGATGATCGTTTCATATTCAACACCGAACTCGCTCAATGTCTTTGACGTCCCTTCCATAATCGGAAGGTCCGAATCACTCCCCATTACTATGCTAACCAAAGGCTTCGTCATATTTTCTCCTTACTTAATACTTATAACTTAATCCTTAGAGCCTGCTGAAAGCAGGTGTCTTAATCCTTAATCCTATTTAAGGCCTTCTTGCCAATATCTCTTCTGAAATGAGCGCCGTTCCAAGAAATTTTCTCCACCCCTTCATACGCACGCTCTATCGCATCTTTATATGAAGCGCCAAGCGACGTGACACCGAGAACGCGGCCGCCGCTCGTCACAATCTTTCCGTCCTTCATCGTCGTTCCTGCGTGAAATGTGACGACGTCCGGAACTTTGTCCGCTTTATCCAATCCCTTTATTTCGCTCCCCTTATCATAATTCCCAGGGTATCCGCGCGCCGCCATCACTACACATACACTCACTCTGTCGTCCCACTCAATCGTCAGCTTGTCGAGGGTCTGATTTATTGACGCTTCGACCACATCAACCAGATCTGTCTTCATTCTGGTGAGGAGCGGTTGTGCCTCCGGGTCCCCCATCCTGACATTATATTCAAGAACTCTAGGAACTCCGTTTGAAATCATGACGCCGGCATAAATAAAACCTTTGAAAGGCCTGCCATCTTGATAGAGCCCGTCAACGGTCGGATGAATAACTTCCTTCATTATTTTTTCATGCAGTTCTTTTGTAACAACCGGTGCGGGAGAATAAGCACCCATACCGCCGGTGTTCGGCCCCTGATCACCATCGTAGACCGCCTTGTGATCCTGACTCGATGCCAGAGGTAAAACATTTTTACCGTCCGCAACGCAGATGAAAGAGGCCTCTTCGCCCTCTAGAAATTCTTCAATCACTATCCTCTTCCCCGCCTCGCCGAACTCACCCCTCTTGAGCATTGCATCGATCATCGAGTTCGCATCCGCCTCAGTATTGCATATAACGGCACCCTTCCCTGCGGCCAAACCATCCGTCTTCACAACTATCGGGACACCGCTGGCCTTTACAAAACTCTTTGCCTCGCCTGAATCAGTGAACGTTCCATAGTTTGCTGTGGGAATGCCGTGCTTCTGCATGAACATTTTGGAAAAGGCCTTGCTTCCTTCCAATTGCGCGGCACGTTTTGTCGGGCCGAAGACCTTGAGGCCGTTGGCTTCAAATCTATCCACAATGCCAAGAGTGAGCGGCATCTCAGGGCCTACAATAGTGATGTCTATTTTGTGATCCTTCGCAAATGCGGTGAGTCCTGTGATGTCATCTGCTTTCATTGGCAGGCACTCTGCCAGTTTAGCGATGCCGGCATTGCCGGGGGCGCAAAAAATCTTCTCCACTTTCGGGCTTTGAGACAGCTTCCAAACAATGGCATGTTCCCGCCCGCCTGAACCTATAACTAGTATCTTCATGGGGGGAACCTAATAACTCATTCTCGGGGAAAATCAATAGGTTTTATTTATATCTCTGAAAGTTTCTTCTGAAATGATAGCCATATACAGAAAGTGTCATGGCCAGCGGAAGCAGGCGTGGATACTTGAACAGCGACCAAATCATCAACCCCCAATAATGGAATCTCTCTTTGCCGATAATACCAAGACGAATAACACACCGAAGCATTCCCATGACGTGAGCGAAGCGAATTTTCACAAATGTTTTATGTGCCGGTTTATATTCCCTCAAAAGATTCTTGACCCTTTTGTAGTAATGTTTGGGCGAATAGATCGTTGATACTATTTTTTTATAGCCGGCAATCAGGGTCTCTTTTTTCATCTTGGGAATGAAGTTAATCGAACAGTCGGTATTGTCGCCTGTCATCTTCTTTAACAGGCGCCCTTCTTTCTCCAACCTTCCATACAAAGCGGTTCCTTTGAATGCGTTCAACAGGCCCACCATCGCCGTCACAACTCCGCTCTGCTGAATAAAGTTTATCTGTTTTTCGAATATTGTGGCCGGATCGCTGTCAAAGCCGACAATAAACCCGGCCTGAACCTGAAGACCAAAGTTTTGCATCTTTTTTACGGCCGCAACCAAATCGCGATTCTTATTCTGGTGTTTTGTACATTCAATCAGTCCGGCTTCGTTGGGGGTTTCTATCCCGATAAAGACCGCATCAAATCCTGCATTCGCCATCAATGTCATCAATTCTTCATCATCTGCCAATTCAACCGAAGCCTGTGTATTGAAGGTGAAGGGATATTTCCTCTCCTCCATCCATTTTATCACCGCAGGCAGGACCTCTCTTTTTAATTTTCCCTTATTTCCTACAAAATTGTCATCAACAAAGAAAACGTTTCCCCGCCAACCTAAAGAATAGATGTTGTCTAGTTCACGAATCACTTGATCCGGGCTCTTTGTTCTTGGCCTTCTCCCATAAAGAAGTGTTATATCACAAAAATCGCAGTTGAACGGACAACCCCTGGAATATTGAATGTTCATTGAAGCATATTTTTTTGCACGCAACATTTCAAATTTTGGGAGCGGTGACTTCTCCATATCCACAAAATTATCTGTTCTATAAAAAGGTTTTGGTTCCCCCTTTTTAAGGTCATGCAAAAAATCTGGCAACGTGATCTCTGCCTCATTCAGGACAAAATGATTCACGCCCTCAAACTCTTCATATTCGCTCGTGAAGAGAGGCCCGCCGGCAACAACCTTGACCCCCAGCCGATTACATCTCTCAATGATCTCTCTTGCAGAATCTCTTTGAACGGCCATTGCGCTCAGGAAAACATAATCGGCCCACTTCAAATCTTTGTCCTTGAGTTTTCTGATATTCAGGTCAACGAGCCTCTGTTCAAATTCTTTTGGGAGCAGGGATGCAACTGTAAGGAGGCCCAGCGGTGGATGCCCCGCCTTTTTGAAAATAAACTTGAGGGCATATTTAAAGCTCCAGAACGTGTCCGGATATTCTGGATAAACCAGAAGTATCTTCATAACGCCTTGATACTCTGAAATGCAGGGTTAATCAACAGCTTTCGGCTGACCAAATGCTCTCTTGATATTGAGGACAGAGAATGCTATGAACCGCAATCGATTTTGAGTTTGTGACGGGGCGTAGCTCAGCTTGGCTTAGAGCGCCTGCTTTGGGAGCAGGAAGTCGAAGGTTCGAATCCTTTCGCCCCGACCAATATCTTTTTCGCTTTTGCTACAGCCAACCCTCTATGACTTATCCTATTCTTATCAGACAACAGCACTTCGGCCATTGTACATCCGAACGAAGGGACATAGAAAACCGGATCATATCCGAAACCTTGAACGCCCTTCTCCTCTTCGGTGATAAAACCACTGCAACGTCCTTCAATCACCTCCTCTTTACCGGAGGGATCTATCATGACTATTGAGCATACAAAATGCGCCGTCCTCTTGTCCTTCGAAACGCCCTTCAATTCACTGAGAAGTTTTTTGTTGTTCCTCTTATAATCTACCGGTTCGCCTGAATAGCGGGATGAATAGATCCCCGGCCTTCCGCCCAAGGCATCAACGACAAGGCCGGAGTCGTCACCCAGAATCCACTGGCACGTTGGTGCGCCATGCCTACCGGCAGGCAGGTTAGTACGTTGGTGCGTTAGTAAAAAATTATAAACCGTTTGGGATTTGACGCGTGCGTTATCGACAAATGTCGATCCCGTCTCCTCAGGAAGTACGACATCCGGATAATCGAGGAGCGATTTCACCTCTATATCCAAATCCTTCAAAACGTCGGATATCTCCGTGATCTTGTGCCTATTATGAGTTGCTAAAATGACTTTCATATGATAATTCCCGCCCCATGAAAAAGTTAGCCCTTATATTCATATTTATCTTCGTTTATCAAGGGGTCATCTTTGCAAATTCACCGGCGCCAATGCCGGAGTCTGATTCGTTCAAGTCAGCCAGATTTTCACTGGTAAAAATGGAACTGGTCCCCAATGGGATCAAGGACCCTGTTGTGATTGAAGCCATGAAAAAGGTCCAGCGTCATGAGTTTGTACCAAAGAAATATCATGACCGCGCCTACGTAAATACCGCACTCCCGATAGGCCCCCTGCAGACCATTTCTCAGCCGTATATGGTTGCGTTGATGGCTCAGGCAATCAGGCCGAGCGGGAATGACAGAGTGCTTGAGATTGGAACCGGAACAGGTTATTCGGCGGCCGTCTATGCTGAGATTACCAAAGAAGTCTATACAATTGAAATCGATCCCGTCATGGCCAAATCGGCGGGCAAACGTCTAAAGAAGCTTGGATACACAAACGTTCATGTGAAAGACGGAGATGGCTTTTTCGGCTGGCCCAAAGAGGCCCCGTTTGACGCAATCGTCCTCACAGTTGCGGCAGAGTTTGTGCCGCCAAAGTTGGCAAATCAATTAAAGGAGGGTGGCAAGTTGGTCATGCCTCTCGGAAAGCTATACTCTCCACAGACCCTCGCCGTCATCACCAAGACGGGGGGGCAGCTCATATCACGTCCGCTGTTGGGTGTTCAATTTGTTCCAATGGTAGGCGAGATCGAAAACCGTTGATGGTTTATTGGTTCGTTTGTTCCTTTGTTCGTTTGTGTTTTTACCAACGCACTAACGCACCAACGTACTAACGCACCAACGTACTGTCTTTCATCCTGTAGACAACAAGCAGAACTTCAGCAACTGCGGCATAGAGATGTTCGGGGATCTCATCTCCGATCTCCAACTCAACCAGCGCCCAGGCAAGAGGAACGTTCTGCATGATGGGGATATTAAATTCCTCGGCATATTCACGAATCGCTTCTGCAAAGAGCCTCTGCCCTTTTGCCATGATCTGCGGCGCAACCATCTCTTTGTCATTATACTTCAAAACAACCGCAACCTCGGTCGGGTTCGTGACAACCACGTCCGAGACACTCACCGACTGACGCACATCGCTCATCGCCATCTCGCGATGCAATTGTTTTCTGATGCTCTTCAGGAGCGGATCTCCCTCGTCCTGCTTATACTCCCTCTTCACCTCATCTTTTGTCATCTTGAGATTCTTCTTATACTGCCACCTCTGAACCATCAGATCTATCATCGCAATAATAATAAAACAGATAAAAACTTTGATCAGAAAGATTGTGATCACTTTTGCCGCAACGGCACTCGACTGTTCCGCAGTCCCGATGACGGTGCTCACAACATCGCGCATGTTATCTTTCAATGTCAAATATGCGATGATGAAGATCAGCGCCATCTTTGCTATGTTCTTGAAAAGCTCAACCAACGTCGTCACCTTCATCATGTTCTTGATGTTCTTGACGATGTTCAACCTGTCCATCTTCGGCTTCATCGGTTCGCCCGAGAAAATCGGCCCAACCTGCAGGAATCCGACAGCAGCGGCAATCAGGACAATGGCCCCAAGAAACGGCAGGATTGTCTTCACATAAATTATGAACATCTGTTTGCCGTGGAGAAAAAGAATCTCTTTTGTTAAATCTGTCTCATAGGCAATCCTGAAAGCGCTCTTCATTGACTGCTCTATCAGATTGCCCATATAGCCCTTCAACGCGGCTATCAAGCCGAATGCACCTATAAGAATCACGATTGTGTTGAGATCACGACTCTTTGCAACCTGGCCTTTTTTGCGGGACTCACGGAGACGTCTGGGAGTTGCGTCCTCAGTCTTCTCCTGGCCGCTTTGTTCATCTGCCATCTAGTTCCTTGGTTCGTTAGTGCGTTAGTGCGTTGGTGCGTTAACTACAAATTAATAACCAACGCACTAACACACTAACACACTAACACACTAACACACTATTAAGGTTATCGGTCCTCTGACCCCCCAAAATCCTCAAAAAAATTATTTAATAACGCCTCGGCTTTACGCGCCTCAGAAGACTTCATCTCAGGATCCAGCTCAAGTACTTTGTCCCAATATCGGCGTGCCGTATCAACATCTTTATCAATATTAAACGCCTTCACACCGCGCGAATAGTTGTGGGCAATCTCCCTCAACAGTTCATCTTTTGGGCCCTTTGATTTCTGAAAATAGAAGTATGAAGACGCCCCCACGCCAACCGCAACCAGAAGCATCATAATAATAACAAGTCTGCGCCCGCCGCCTCTCATGCCGCGACCGGTATGAAATTCAAGGACTATATCCCCAATCCTTATTCTATCTCCGTTTTTGATGATGGCTTCATTGACCTTCTTCCCGTTGACCATTATCCCCTTGAAGCTGTTCAGATCGCTCAACACAAACTGCCCCTCAAGAAAATTTAAGACCGCATGTTTTCTTGAGACCGACCTATCCTCCATTATGAGATTATTGTTTCTGCTACGGCCGATAAAGAAGGTCTCTTTTGTGACCGGAACCGTCTGGCCGGCCCTCCACCCGGTCAAAAAATTGAACTGCGCAATGGGAGACATGTTTGACTGGAATTTTTCGGTTACGGATACTTCCATAGATTTTTGTTTAATTTTTTAAAAAATTCTCTATACTTGCGACCATTATGCCAGAAAAGCGATCTAATGACAACACCGAACAGGGCCTGACCCCGCTTGGGCAGTATTATCTGGTTGAAAAGCTGGCACAGGGGGGGATGGCCGAGATCTTCAAGGGCCTGGCATATGACATCCACGGCATGAAGAGGACCGTGGTCATCAAGAAGATCCTCCCCCACATCGCCGCCAATAGAGAGTCTATAGATATGCTGATCAGCGAGGCCAAGATTGCCGTCCAGCTCTCTCACGGCAACATTGCTCAAATATACGACCTAGGCAAAGTCAATGAAGACTATTTCATGGTGATGGAGTATGTCGATGGAAAGTCCCTCTCACAGATCCACAAAAGGTGCCTGAAGAGAGGCGAGCTGATCCCCCTCCCCTATATCTGTTACGTCATGTCTGAGACTGCCGAAGGGCTCGATTACATGCACAGGAAGATCGACGAGACCGGCAAACCGCTGGATATCGTTCATCGCGACATCAGCCCTCAAAATATCATCGTCTCATATTCCGGCACGGTGAAGATAATCGACTTTGGAATTGCAAAATCAACCTCAAGGATAGACGCAACGGAGGCCGGCGTCCTCAAGGGCAAGTTTGCTTATATGTCGCCCGAACAGGCGCGAGGTGAGGAGATCGACGGCAGGAGTGATATTTTTTCCATGGGCATCATCATGCATGAACTGATGACCGGCAGGCGTCTCTTCAAGATGAAGGACAACAAAGAGACAATAAAGAACGTCAGACGCTCGGAGGTTCAACCCCCATCCACCTTCAACGATAAGATTCCGAAAGAGCTGGATGATATCGTTATGAAGGCGCTGGCAAAAGATCCGGATCATAGATATCGCCTGGCGGGAGATGTGAGCAATGACCTCTCAAAACTCATTCATACCAAATTCACCGGCTTCAGGCCGGAACTGATTGTTGATTTTGTATCCGATCTCTTCAAGAACGACGCGGTTGACGCGATCAAGGCTGAGACGGAACACACGCCATATCTCATTATTGATCGAACTCAGTCTGTGATCAACATGAGTGCGCCGCAGGTGATGAAAGAGTTTATGTTGGACGAGGGGTCCAAGAGCGAAAAGATTGAGGATGAGCCTCAAGAAGACTCTGAGGATGAAGAGGTATCTGAAACGAAAAGATTGACATTCCTCCGCGAAAAGATCCTCGGCGCCTTGAGATATATTGAGCCGGTGATATCAAAATATGCCCTGAGTATTGCGGCCGTCGTCGCAGTCATGGGGATTGTATATTTTGGGTGGAAATTTGGCATGTGGCAAGCGTGGTCAAGTTTCTTTAAGCCCGTTGAGCTCTCTTCCGAAGAGATGTTGGAAGAGGTCAAACCCACAATTGAGGGGTTTGTAAAACTCAATGTCGAATCACGGCCATCCGGCGCTTCTATATTTATTGATAACATCATGACAAGCCTCACCACACCTGCGGTGATTGAAAACATATCAGCTGACAGCAAGGCCCGATCCATCGGCATCTTCCTTAAGGGTTATAAATTCTGGAGCACAAACTTTGTTGCCAGACCGGAAGAGACAGTCATTATCAACGCAGATCTTGTTCAGGCGTTCAGCTCGTTGGAAGTGATTTCGGATCCACTCGGGGCAACGATATTCATCAATAACGAACCGGCCGGAATGACTCCATATAGATCTGAAGAGTTGGAGCCGAACTTGATTCTCAATGTCCGGGTTGAAAAAGAGGGGTTCACGCCATGGGAGCGGGATATCAAAACGCTTCAGGAACAGGCCGTGATTCTCAGGCCACGTCTTATTAGCATACCTAAGAAAAAAGTGCAGTAGTTGCACAGATTTCGTCGTTTTTTCTGAATTAGGTCTGCATGTCGGCAAGTCTGCAAGCCAGCAAGTCGACAATAAAAAGCCCTTAATTATCAACATTTCAGACATGTAGACATGGTGATCTGATGACCTGTAGACAGTAGTTGGTACGCTATTTGCATTGCAAAGGGGTCACTATGTTCGCAAAGATTCTATCTGCAACGCTTCATGGTATAGATGCATTGATTGTTAATGTTGAAGTCGATCTCTCAAGGGGGCTTCCGGGATGGCAGATTGTCGGCCTGCCGGAGACGATGATCCGCGAGAGTAGAGATCGCGTCGCGGCGGCGATAAGAAATTCCGGTTATAAACTGGCCTCAAGAAAAACAACAATCAACCTCTCCCCTGCTGATATCAAAAAACACGGAACTGCGTTTGATCTTCCGATTGCGGTCGGACTCCTCTCGGCCACTGGAATCTACGCGCCAGAAAAGACGCGCGGCTGGCTCATTGCCGGAGAGCTTTCATTGACCGGAGAACTTCTGCCGATTCCGGGGGCGATTTCATTTGCCATATCCGCGCGCAAATCCGGATTGGTTGGCATCATCCTCCCTGCGCAAAATTCACGGGAAGCATCGCTCGTGCCGGGGATAGATGTTGTCGGTGCCGGCAATCTCTCGCAGGTTGTGAATTTTTTGGGGAGTGAAGAGAGGCCCGCCTGTGAAAATTTATCGAGGAGACGACCTTCCTTAGAGCATGAAGTAGATTTCACGGACATTAAAGGACAATACAAGGCGCGACGCGCGCTGGAGATTGCCGCCGCGGGAAGTCACCACATACTTTTTTTCGGACCCCCGGGGACCGGAAAGACGATGCTTGCCGAGCGGCTCCCCACAATTCTCCCACCGCTCGATTATGAAGAGGCGCTTGAGGTGACGCAAATTCATAGCATATTCGGATTTGTTGATCGAAGTGATCCGCTGATGACCGCAAGACCTTTTCGGGCGCCCCACCACTCCGCTTCATATGCCGGGTTGATCGGCGGCGGAAACGGACTTCCAAGGCCCGGAGAGATTTCACTTTCTCACAACGGCGTCCTATTTATGGATGAACTGCCTGAGTTTAAAAGGGATGTGTTGGAGTCGCTCAGACAACCGCTGGAGGCAGGACGGGTTCAAATCACAAGGGCCGGCGGGTCGCTTGCATATCCCGCATCTTTTATGTTCGTCGCCGCAATGAATCCCTGCAAGTGCGGCTATCTGGGCCATCCGACAAAGGCGTGCATATGTAGCATTGGGCAGATTCAGTCATACAGGCGAAGGACTTCCGGCCCGCTTCTGGACAGAATAGACATGCAGGTTGAGGTGCCACCGCTGATGCCGTCTGAACTGGCATCCGGCGAGCCGGGAGAGGCATCTTCGGCCATCCTCTCGCGCGTCCTTGCGGCAAGGAAGAGACAGCAGAAGAGATATAATAAAATTAAATGTAACAACCGGCTGACGGTCCGGATGCTGAAGGAGTATTGTCCGCTAAGTAGTGAAGCAATCTCGTTTCTCTCCAAGCTGACGGAGAAGATGAATCTCTCTGCACGTGCACATGACAGGATTATTCGCATTGCGCGGACAATTGCAGATCTTGAGGGAACACCCGACATTGCCCTCACCCACCTCTCCGAAGCCGCGCAATACCGGGGGCTGGATAGGGAGATATATTGAAAATAGTTTCATCCGTTCCAACCGTTCCAACCGTAAACAGCGGAACCACCGGAACAGCTGAAACCGCTGAAACCACTGAAACTGCTGAAACGGCTGGAACGGCTGGAACGGTCCCAAGCGACCTGAAATCCGTTCTGTGGAAGCTATAACAGAAGAGATGCTGAGGGAGATGAAAAGCTAATGGTTTTCCATGTTGACACTCCCGGCCCCCCATCTTATCAATACAAAATGCCAAAAAGGGTTCGGGTAAAATCACATCAGGAGGCGATAAAGAGATTTCTCTCTTCCCCAAAAGATACCGTCGCACTCGTCCCGAACACGCGCTGGGTGGACGAAATAAACCGCCGGATCTTATCCGGCAACAAGACCTGTTCCCTTGGCCAGAGGGTCTTTACACTTCAGGACTTTGTGCGTGAACACTCGGCACCGGTCTCCCCCGTTATATCTATTCCCCTCCAAAACAGGCTCATCGAAAAGATAATTACTTCAAGTAATCTCTCATATTTCAAAACGCCATCCGCCGGCGTTGTGGCTTCAGTCAGGCCTGCAATCTCCGCCATGAAGAGAAATCTCCTAACACCTGATGAATTGGCAAAGGTCGTCTCAACACGCGGTGGCCTAAAAGAAAATGACCTGCTCACAATTTACAAAGCCTTTGAAGGTGAATTGACACAGAAGGCCTGGCACACGGAGCCGTTTCAGCCGTTTCAGCAGTTCCAACCGTTTCAACCGTGTTTTCTGGGGTTTGATATGCTCATGCCGTGGATGGAGGCGTTTGGAGGAGGAATCTTCTTTGAAGCAAAACCTGAAGAGAGGCTCATCCCAAAGATTTATCAGCTAAACTCCCCTTCTGCCGAATCACGTTTCATCAGCCAAGCCATCGCAGAATATCATAAAAAAGGGGTCCAGACCGAAGAGATCGGCATCTTCCTCAAAGCCGGCTCCCGCTTTATATGGGATATATGTACGGAAGAATTTCCCAGACTGAGAGATTTGAGCGCATCTCAGATCATCTCTTCAATTTTCTCTGATCTAAGCCTCCAGGAAAAGGCTCCAGTAGAGAAATTTGTCTCGGCAATCAGAGATAAGGATTACATCGGCAATCTCTCGCTCAAAACGAATCCACCGCTCCACTCAAGAACACTCTCACATGTGGACAACCTGAATAACATACTGGACCAGATAAACTTCGAGGAGAATCTGCTCGGCCATAACACGCCGGTCACGAGAACCGATTTTTTGCGCATCCTAAAAGATCATCTTGAAACCACCTCTTCCTGGCCAAAAGATTTACCCTTTCAGCCAGTCGCATTTGAAGATGCCGGCTTATACAATCTCAAGGTTGCCATTATCCCCCGGCTGAACGACGAGATGATGCCGTCGAATCCTTCACATATATCCTTCTTCAGCGATCCGGAATTGATCAATCCGGAGCCGGACTCGCGAATCGATCTCATCTTCCCATCGCACGAAACACAGATTCGCCTTGAGCTGAATAGGTTCAGGCTTATGTTTGCAGACGAGACCAGGCTTATGTTTGCAGACGAGACCATTATTTCATATCCGGCATATTCGGCATCGGGCAGAGAGACACAGCCGTCACCTTTTATTATCAAATATCCGGTCAAAATTGTCATGGATCAAAACCCAGACGCACCTGAAAAGACAAACGGTTGCGGCACAAACTTCAGCAACAAAAAGGTCCTCTCCAAACTGAAAGAACAGCTGACCGGCCGTATTTTCAGCGCCACACAACTGGAGGAATATGCCGAATGCCCCTTTGCCTATTTCTGCCACCGCATCATGGGGATAGATCCGCCTGAGGATATCACCCCAGAAATCCAGCCTCATGACCGCGGGACATTAGTTCATGAAACACTTGAAGTATTCTTCAAAAAGCACCGAAATATATACAAATCATTGATATTAGGGGATGGGGGCTCTTCGCAGATCACCTCGCTTGTGGCGCCACTAGTTGACGAGGTCTTCGATAAGAACCGTGAGATCATGGACAAATACCACCCCGACATGGTGAATTACTTCAAGAGACACTGCGGCAGTTATGTTGTGACTATTCTTGAGGATGAGCTTCAGGTCATCCGGTCTATCGCCACAAAACCTATCCCCTCCCGCTTTGAATTTGAATTTCAGGACAAGCTCGACGACGAGACAATCGTGCGGGGGAAGATAGATCGTATCGACGAAGACAAAGAAACATTTACTGTGATCGACTATAAAACCGGTAGTGTAGGTTCAATCAAATCCAATATTAAGGCCGGCAAAAAACTTCAGCTCCCCATCTATACAGAAATGGCAAGGCGCGCCCTCAAGAAAGAGCCGGCCGCCGGATTTCTCTATGACGTGAAAGAGAGCAAGCGAAAAGGGATTGCCAGAAGAGAGATGAAGGATTCGATCCCGCCGAAGACTAATCACAACTATCTTGCAACTGAGGAAGAATGGAATGAGCTGATTGAGATCGGCCTCAATATGGCCCGCACATATGCCGCGAATATCCGCGAGGGGAAATTCTTTGCAGAGGATCATAAATGCAATTCGTGGTGCGATTGGAAAGATGTGTGTAGAAATTTTAAAAAGGAATAGGTATCAATGACCTTTAAATGGACAAAGAGTCAGTTGAAGGCAATTGGGGACCAGTCCTCTTCCCTTGCCATATCCGCAGGGGCCGGGTCCGGCAAGACCGCGGTCATGATTGAGCGCGCGCTGAGGCTTATAGATGAAGGTTCGGCGCTGAGCCAGCTTCTGATTATCACATTCACGGAGAAGGCGGCCGCAGAACTCAAGAGTCGCTTCACAAAGAAGACAGACGAGATCTCAATCTCTTCCGCGAACATCGGCACCTTTCACTCTTTCGCATCCAGAATTATCAGAGAACACGCCCCGCTTTTGGGCCTTGATCCGGATTTTTCGGTCATTGAAGAACATACCGCCCGCATCCTTGCAAGGCGCGCAATCAAAGAGGCGGTCTTGGGCTTCCTTGAAGCGCATGATGAAGATGTAGAGATGCTCGTTGAGGAGCTTGGTTTCAAGGAGACCCTATTGTCTCTGGATGAGCTGATTCGTTACAGATGGCATGCAGACAAGATCTCTCACAAGGACGACATATTGAAAGAGGCTCTTCTGCGTTGTTACCGGACAGCGTCCGAAAAATATAATGATTTGAAAAGCCCCAATCTCGATTTTCAGGATCTGGAGATTTCTGCAATCAGGCTTCTTGAGGACAAAAAGATCGCCGGCATCTATCAGCGTCGTTTCAAGCATATCCTGGTTGATGAATTTCAGGATGTGAATGACGCTCAGGCTTATCTGATCAGCCTTCTCCACTCTCCAAAGCAGAACACACTGACGATTGTGGGTGACGCAAGACAATCTATATATAGATTCAGGGGGGCCAATGTT
>CAZTCA010000003.1:4192-35250 GCA_964612405.1 uncultured Pseudomonadota bacterium | reverse complement strand
GTCGCTTTGCTCCTCGCAATGACAGAAAGTGTCATTTCCCGACAGGCTCTAAATAGGCATTAGGGACTGCTTTGCGGTTATCAAAATTTTGCTTGAGAACCTCTAGGGTCCATGTGTTAGGATTGCCTAATCTAAAAGGGGGTTTTAATGAGTATCGTCATGTCCATGCTTTTCGGGTTAGCGCTCTTTATATACGGCATGAATCTCATGTCTAAGTCGCTCAAGAGCCTCTCTGTTGAAAAGATTAAATACTACCTTGAGAAGGCAACTTCAAACAGATTCAAGAGTTTTCTGATAGGGATTGGAACAACGGCAATAATTCAAAGCAGTTCCGCAACATCAGTAATTTTGATCGGATTTCTGAATGCCGGCATGCTCAAGCTTACAAATGCAATCCCCGCAATATTCGGCGCGAATATCGGAACCACCGTCACCGCTCAATTAATTGCATTCAAGCTGACAAAGATTGCGCCATGGTTTGTAATTGCCGGCCTGATAATTAATTTTATAGGGAAAAAGAATAAGACAAAGAATCTTGGTATGATGATCTTCGGTTTCGGCCTTCTCTTCTTTGGTCTTGATTATATGGGTGCGGCCATAAAACCCCTCAAGTCAAATCCCATTTTTAGCGAATTCTTTTTGACATTCGGGACAAAACCGATGCTGGGGATACTCGCAGGCGTTGCCGTAACCTGCATCTTCCAGAGCAGTTCAACCACAATAGGTATGTTAATCGCGCTTGCAGTTTCGGGCCTCATAGACTTCAGATCAAGCTTTTTCATATTGCTCGGCGACAACATCGGCACGTGTATAACGGCGCTTCTTGCCTCTATCGGAGGAAATCGTGCCTCAAAGAGATTAGCGCTGGGTCACCTGATGTTCAATGTCATAGGAACCCTCCTTGCTCTATCGATGGCGGGGATATATCTTAAATACATTCCGATGTTCTCATCGGATGTCGCAAGGCAAATTGCCAACGCTCACACGGCATTCAACGTTATCACTGCCGTCATATTTATAATGTTTGTCCCCTGGTATGTAAAACTGCTAAAGAAAATGATAAAGGGAGATGATTATTCCAGAAGAGAGGCCGAGCCGCTTGACAAAAATTTGCTTGATACCCCCTCTCTTGCCATAGATGCCATTGCCAAGAAACTTGTTTCGATGACTCTGCTTTGTAGAGATGCTCTTGAAAAAGTTGAAACGCTGGTTGTTAAATTTAACCATAAAATTTATAAGGAGGTCCTGATTGATGAAGAATCAGTTGACGAAATCCAAAAAGATGCAACCAGATATATCATCGGCATCATGAAGAATAGTCTTTCTGACAATGAAGCCACTAAAATTCCAAACATGTTACACAGCGTGAACGATCTTGAACGGGTGGGCGATCACTGTGAGAATATTGGTCATGTTGCGCTCAAGAAATATGAGTTCAATCAAAAACTCACTGAAGAGGCAAATAACGACCTGATGGAATGTTTTGCCATAACAAAAGAGTTTCTGACCCTCACCGCTAAGGCGATAGATGAAGATGATCAAGACGCCGCAAGACAGACACTGGAGCTCGAAACTAAAATGAACGATTTTGTGACTGTTGCCAAGCAAAATCATATCACGAGAATGAAAAATGATAGCTGTTCCATTGAGTCCGGTTTAATTTACAATGACATTGTAATACACAATGAAAAGATTTGTGACCACCTGAAAAACATAACTCAAGGTATCATTCACGTAGGCAAAAGATAATTAAAAGAGAGTTGTGAACAGTATCATCGCGGTCAACGCTATCATCACGACCGCGGCGGACCATGACATAATGTTCAATGATTTTCCGTTTGTGAATTCTCCCATCAGGCCCTTCTTATTGATCAGGATGAGCATGAATATCAGAATAAACGGCAAGAGTATACCGTTTAACACCTGAGAAAATATCATAATAGTTAGAAGTGGAATCTTGGGCATGAGGATCACAACCGCACTGACAACAATGATAGCTGTATAAAGCGAATAGAAGTGCGGCGCCTCTTTGAATGTTTTATTCACGCCAGATTCCCATCCCAGACCCTCACAAACACTGAAGGCAGTCGAGAGAGGAATGATGCTCGCCGCAAATAGTGACGCATTTACGAGCCCGAATGCAAAGAGCTTGAAACAATATTCGCCGGTAAGAGGCTTCAATGCAAGCGCGGCGTCTTTTGCATCTTCAATTCTGATTCCGGATTTATAGAGCGTTGCCGCACATGTCATTATAATAAAATACATTACGGCAACCGCAACAATTGTTCCTGTATATACATCCCATTTGGCATGTGTGTAATTTTCCGGCGTAATCCCCTTCTCAACAACCGCAGACTGCTGGTAAAATTGCATCCACGGCGTGATGGACGTTCCCACCAGGCCAATCACTATAAATATGTAAGGCGAGCTGAACTCAAATGAAGGTCTGAGCGTATTTATCGCAACCTCGCTCCAGTCCGGTTTCACCATTATACCTGATATGATGTATGTTACATAGAAAAGACATGCAAAGAGGAAAACTTTCTCGACAGGCTTGTAAGTCCATTTCACAACTAGTATCCAGACAAAGAACGCACTCATCGGAATAGACAAGTATTTACTTATACCAAACAACTCCATCCCCGCCGCAACTCCGGCAAAGTTTGCCATGACGTTACCAATATTTGTCAGGACAAGCGCCACCATCACATAAAAAGTGATCTTCAACCCAAAATGCTCACGAATCAAGTCGGCAAGTCCCCTTCCGGTCACAGCACCAAGTCTTGAACTCATCTCCATAACCACTGTGAGCATCACCGCAATCGGCAGGACTACCCACATAATGGAATAACCGAAATGTGCGCCCGCCACAGAGTAAGTAGCGATACCACCGGCGTCGTGATCGACATTTGCCGTGATGATGCCGGGGCCCAAAACGGCCAAAAAGATCCACAGGTTTCTTAAAAAACCTTTAGGGAGCGGTGTTTTGACTTTTAATAACCTCATAATAACCCCGTCTTCTTTCCCCATGTCTCGGCAATCACCAAACTCAAAACGTCATCAACCGTTATCATCCCCTGCAAAACCCTGTGATTATCAATAACCGGCACTGCAAGCAGATTATACTTGTCCAAGATATAGGCCACCTCTTTGGCGCTTGCGTTCACATTAATTCCTATCGGATTTTGCTGCATCAGATCGGTAAGTTTCTGATCAAGCGGCGCAAGCAGTAGATGTCTGAACGTTACCACACCGAGGAGGTGATTTTCGGCATCTACAATATATGTATAATAGATCATCTCCACGCGTGTCTTCAAATTCTTGATATGATCTATCGCCTCGGCAACTGTCATTGTATCTGCAAGGGAGACGTATTCGGTGATCATTAATCCACCGGCCGAGTCGCTCCTGTGAGTCAGGAGCTTGGATAATTTCTTTGCCTTCTTTGTATTGATCGATGTCAGAATTCTGTCTGCGTCCTTGCGGGAAAGTTCTCCCAGAAGATCGGTCGCCTCGTCGGAAGGCATTCTCTCAAAAAGCATAACACATGCTTTTGTATCCAGTACACGCATCAACTGTTTTTGATGTTTCATGTCCATTTCGGTTATAATTTCCACCTGAGTATCAATGTCCAGAGATCTGAAGAGGGCTCCGCGTTGATACGGGTCCAATTCCAAAAACATCTCAGACATATCCGGTGGAGGTATCGATTTAATCTGCTCCTGATCAACATTTAATTGTATCAACCCCTGATCCTGATTGATTGACAACGGCTGGACATATTTCCAGGAGAGGAATCCCTCTCTGATCAGATATGTTGCATGCGGGCTGATCATCCTCACAATAAAATCTACCCATCTCTGCCAGCCGAGCCTTCTGACTATTCCTCTGATGCCAATATCAACATGTGCAATCCTGAGATCGTTTCCAACCTTGAGGAGATGGATATCATTAACCCTGACCAGCTTTCTGTTATATGTGTCGACAACCTGCTGATCAAGAATGTGCCTCTTGACGGAAATCTGCGAGTCTCTTCTGTAATCGCTCGCAAATTCAAGTGATGCAAACGTCTCCTTGATTTTATAATTGTCATCGGTGCGTTGGATGTTTTCCCACGGAATTGTTGCATATTTTCTTCTCAATCTTCCCCGAGAAGCAACCAGCGAATGAATACGTGGATACGCCTCGCCAACGGAGACAAGAAAATCATAGGGCATGCCAACCCAAACGCCGTTTTTATCGACAACCCCTTTTCTTATTGCTTGGGTGAAGAAGATAAACATCTACATACCCCTTCAAATAGTAATCTCTTAGACTCCGAAATGAAGCCCAAAACCTCTTTTGATTTTAAATTATCTTTGCCTACGATTCTATTTAATTGTCTGCGTATCCGTTTTGCGTGCCCGATAGTCTCAGCCCCTGTAGGGTCACATGCGAAACAAGGGTTGCTGGATGGACTGCTAAGATAATCAGTCGCACATCTATTTGCGAGCTGCATGTAGTGCTGAATTTCGTCATTGTCAAGCTGATAGCGGGATTTCTTTGAATATCCCTGAATGGTACGCCTGAACTGTTTAAACTGCTGAAGGCCTAGAATGCCCGAAAATATTTGTTTATTTGTCCTGAACGAAAAGAGTGTCTTTTTTAGAGATCGCCCGAGCAGCCTGTCAAAGGGGGAGAAATCATCCGTGACAATCTTTGCCATCTCTCCCCACGCCTCCGGCCTCACATGGAGATCGAACATCATCTCCCAATATGTGTGGCTGAGTAATTTGGTCTTGTAACTCTCAATGATCTTGGCGGGGATATAATAGTTATGCGCAACAATATCTGCGGCCAGATGGGAAAGATATCCATATGCCGCGGCCCTCTCTCTGTCCGTCACGGCAGAATCGAGTATCAAACGACCGACGCTCCAGTTGTGGCAATGATGGATTGGCCCCGAATATTTTTTCACCAGGACTATATCCGCAGCGACCGATCCATACAGAAACCACTTCTTCCGGCCCGATATGACCGACGCAACGGCAGGTGTGAATATTGAGGCTTTCTCAAGAAGTGACAAGGCAAGCTCTATATGTGTTCCGGGACCCCACGCATGGGCCGTGCCTGGCAGCATAACAAGAAGCAAAACTATGAAAATGGTATAGACAATCATATTCTGGTGCGTTAGTTCGTTGGTTCGTTGGTTCGTTGGTACGTTGGTACGTTCGTGATGATAGGCTAATTACATGAAAAATGAAATAGAAGAATTGATTGAGGATATTTCTAACCATCTGAAATATAAGAAGATGATGGGGGTGACTACAGTGCCGAAGTCCAAAAGTTTAAAAACGCAAAAGCCCGGACCAGCCAAACAGCCGGTCTCACTGGAAGATGTCCAGAAAGAAATAGGTGATTGTAAAAGGTGTAAACTTCACAAGGGACGCACAAAGATCGTCTTTGGCGTTGGAAATCCCAAGGCCGATCTGATGTTTATTGGCGAGGGCCCGGGCCGAGACGAAGATATACAGGGAGAACCATTTGTAGGGCGCGCCGGAAAACTCCTTACAAAAATAATAGAAGCAATGAAGCTGAAAAGGTCAGATGTTTATATTGGAAATATTGTGAAGTGCAGGCCTCCTCAAAACAGAAATCCGGAACCGGATGAGACTGAAACCTGCATCCCCTTCCTGTTAAAACAGATTGAAGCGATCCGGCCAAAGGTGCTCGTCTGTCTTGGTGCGGTGGCTACAAAACTCTTCCTTGAAACCGAGGTCCCAATCTCAAAGCTCCGGGGGAAACTGATAGACTGGGAGAGCCCAAAGATTGAGGGATTCTCCTGCAAGCTGATTCCCACCTATCACCCTGCCTTCTTGCTTCGAAACCCAGCCATGAAACGACCGGTTTGGGAAGACATGCAGGTCGTCATGAACGAATTAGGTCTCAAAATACCAAATAATAACATATAGTTAAGCCCTAGCAACTTACCCCCTATTGCGCTCCGATAACATATATTGAAGGGGTATATGTATGGCTGTTACCAACGACCAGAAAATATCTAATGATATCGAGAAGTTGGCTAATCATTACCAACTACTGCTCGATGCCTTTACCGTCTATGACAAGGACGGTGACGGGAAGATATCGCTCAAAAAAGAGCTAGCCGTGGATGACTATACGGCACAACTCCTTGACTGCGAAAAGCCTGACCGCCGGATTACCAGATCCGAACTTGGGAGAGCCCTATCACACTTTCCACACATAGAACGCTTCCTGGAATATGCACCTCGTGTTCAGGCGCGATGGATGACATTCATTTTAGAACAGGGGATGGCGGTCGATCCAAAGGAGATAGACAGAATAGATATAAAAGAAATTGATTCGGCTGATGTAAAATATCCCGCCAAAATCACACACAATTATATTCGCCGCGATGATGACGGTTATAATTTCATGCGTGCCGCCATGCCATTATTGGCCTCCCTCAAACCTGAAGACGCCCCAAGATTGGCTGAAAGACTCTTCAACCTGGCCGATGGTTATCGCATTGCCTGTATCCACACAAAATCTCCCGGGGCTTTGACTGAATATGGCTGGATATTTGATCTTCTGAAATCTGAAAAATGGTTTGGTGACGAAGAGATAGATATATCTATCGAGGCCGTTGACGCACTTGCATCATTATTAAGATCTACGGATGATTTGAGAGATCTGCGCAGAGATGTTGGCATAATGATGGAGCACGACGGAGCGAAGACGATCATTGCACATAAAAATATCAAAGATATGCTTGAGGAGCTTAGAACAAAAAAATTGCCTAAGGACAAAAATTTCGTTGCCGTGTACGATCAAAACACGCTGAAGGCGGAGATCATCACATTGCCCAAGGGAAAGTTCTATTATACAAAGGCAAATGAGGCCGTTGTCGGATCGCACAAGTGGAAGGGATCCGGAACCGAATTCAGCGTTCCTCATAATTCAAAAGCGATGCGCCTAGTTCCGTGGTTAGTTGATATCGGCGAAGTATATCTTGATGACACCATCAAAAGAGTAATCGAATATATTGAAGCAAATGACATCAGATCGTCGGTATTCACGGCAGATTATGTAGATCCAAGACCGGGTGAATTTATGAAAATTTCTGAAATAGGTAGTAAGATAGGCATGAGCCTTGAAGAATTAGTAAAAAAACTGACTTACATTGAAATAATGGGTAATGATTTTATGAGGGCCGGAGAAAACAACGACTGGTTAAAGGTGGCAAACCTTGTAGATACGATCCATTTTAGACTTGGCGCTTATGGAAAAGATGCCTTCAGCCGAACTGTCAGTAAAGATAGCGCGAGAGGGATGTGTCAGATTATTGAAAAAACTTATGATGGCTTGAATAGAAAATACGGTAATCATCTCACGCCAAATTTTATTGAGGGAACAAAAGATCACTTTAACGCTATAAAGACTCAGCTCTTTATGGTTGACGAGATCATGCACCGATTTATCACCAGGTGCGACAACTCATATGCAAAATATGCACCCAAGGCCCGAGAAAAACTCAAAGACCCGGCAACATTAATGCAATTCATTGCAATCAGTTATAACAGGGGCGGCGGAACTGCCTTTGAATGGCTAGTCAATTCAAAAAAGAAATTGACAAAGGAACCTGAAAATCACAGGCGGAAATCTCTAGTTGTCGACCGTTATTTTGAACTGAGGCCGTTGGTGAATTTGGCCGAGATTGGTCTGGAAAAATATGCGGGATTAGAAGAACAGGCAGTTGAAGCTTATGGCACCGTACAAGATGTTATTGAGCCGCATCTGCAGGGTATCAAAACTTACATGGCAAACGTATTGCCTAAAACTAAACCTACCCGCAAAAGATAATATCCCTTAAAATCAAATTTTCTTGACGCCGGAAATGATGTCATGCTACCAACGGAGTAAGTAAAATCCTTATAAATTACAACTATTTATAATGTTCAAAAAGAGTTGAACGCTTAAACATTTTTGGAGGGGCCAATGACACAGACAAATACAACAACAGAAAATACAAAAGAGACCAAAAGACCTCCAATTGTGGTGGAGGGGCCAAGAGAAGAAAAGGATACAAAGGTGTCGCAGGTTGGAACGTTGGGGACAAAAGTGATGAGAGGAAACCCGCGCCCCACGTTCTTAAACAAATATCAGCCAAAGACCACATATACAGGATCATCCATCAAAGAGGTGCCGTGGACCTTGCCTTATTGGACAGAGTCGCTCTGTCCGGAATGCACGAAAGTAATAAAAGCACGAAAATTCGTCGAAGAAAATCAGGTCTTCATGGAGAAGGAGTGCGTTGAGCATGGATACTTTAAGGAGCTTATATCGCCGGACGCAGAATGGTATATGAATATCTTTACTCAACGTTACGGAGATAATCGAGGAGCAACAAATCCACTGACAGATAAATCTACCGTCTGCCCGGAAGATTGTGGATTGTGTAATAAGCATCACTCGCACACTTGTATGGCCAACATCGATCTGACAAACCGTTGTGACATGACCTGCCCTGTCTGTTATGCAAACGCAAACTCTGCCGGCCATATCATGGAGCCTTCGTTTGAACAGGTAGTTGAAATGCTTGAGACGCTCCGCTCCAGAAAACCGGTGCCGGTCAAGACCGTTCAGTTTTCAGGCGGAGAACCGACATGCCATCCGCGTTTTATTGACATTGTCAAAAAGGCAAAAGAGCTGGGCTTCCCCCACATCCAGATGGCACACAATGGAAAGAATATTTCTGATATAAATTTCGCGCGGGCCGCAAAAGATGCCGGTCTCCATTCTATATACTTGCAATTTGATGGTGTCACGCCGGATGTCTATAAAAAAACACGCGGTGAAGATGTCTTGGATGTCAAACTTCAAGCAGTTGAAGTCTGCAGACAAGTTGGTCTGAAAATAATTCTAGTCCCAACCGTTATCAAGGGAGTTAATGACAATCAGGTCGGCGCAATAGTCCGCTTTGCCTGTGATAATGCGGATGTCATAACCGGCGTATCTTTCCAGCCTGTCTGTTTCACAGGACGCATTTCACATAGTGACCGTCTCGAAAAGAGATATACAATCACGCATCTTGCAAAAGACATTGCAAGACAGACTCGCGGTATGATGCCGATGGATAATTGGTATCCGCTTGGTACGACACAACCGATGTCAAGGCTTTCGGAGGCTGTCACAGGGAAACCGACATTTTTTGTATCCTGTCATCCGGATTGCGGAGCAGGCGGCTATCTCTTCGTTGAACCGAACCAGAGAAGAGAGGTTGTGGCAATGAATAAGTTCCTGGATATGAAACCGGCCGTGGATGATATTCAAGCACTCTCAGAAAAGATATCGAACAGTAAGAATTCGTTGTGGATAAAGTTTTTAAAGAAGATTGGCCTTGGAAAGAGTCAGATATATTGGTCCGATGTAAAAGCGCTCGGTATAGTCAGAAAACATTTCAATAAAGCAAAGGCGCCGACCGGACTGACATTTAAAAGACTTCTCGGCGTAGTCGACGGTTATCGCGACACCGAACGTGGTCGCAGGCCGGACGCCACAAAGACATATAGCTACAACACGGTCTTTGTTGCCGCGATGCACTTTCAGGATGTCTATAATTATGATATCGAGAGGGCAAAGAGGTGTGTGATACATCACATAGCACCCGACAAAAAGATGTATCCGTTCTGCACATTCAATTCCGGTCCATATCACCGTGCACGCGTTGAGGAAAACGAAAAGACAATGAGTTTTGATGAATATAAAGAGTCCGGCGACCCGCATTCCAGCACAGAGCGAAACAAAAGATTCTCACCTCCTGAAGGAATAGAGATAATAGTCAAAGATTATGGGGTCGAGTTCGCAGGCGGCGACGATAAACCATTCATCCCGGACAACTATGGATGTTGTTCAACCGCTAAAGGTTAAGTCCGACATTGTCTGCAATAGATCCAGCAGTATCGAACTGCTTCATAAGGGCACGCATCTGCTCGCACTTATGTGGCCCCTCAACTAATTGGCCGACGGCGATGGCATGGCGTTCTCCCCGCTCACCAAATGAGGACATATCTTAGACTTCGCGACCCACTAATGGATTGGCGGAGTGGAACACCTTCTGGAGCCGGAGACGGACACAACGTGTCCGTCTCCTTTCCAGCTTTCCTTCTCCGCCAACCATAGCGGGGCCCCGCGAATGCGAAAATTCGCGTTAGAGAACCCATGCTACCGCCGTCTGGTATTGCAAATGGAACAGCTACATATAGTAGAGACTTGAGGGTATGTATCTGCGAGCGACATTCGAGCGAGCTAGAATTTGTCGGGCGAAAGATCGCGGTCCCACATGGACCCCTGGTGTCCATGTGTGCGATGCCGAGTTCCGCAGGTGAGCGAGGAGGATTCATGCCACTGCCGTCGGATACCGTAGGAACTGTTACAGACGGTGTCGGGTTGGGATGTTTGGAATTTAGGCGAAGGGTTAATTGACGAGTTTTGTTTTGCTGCCGCCGTTCACTGCTTCAAGATCTGCGGGCATATTCAGTTGCGGGTAACAGACAACGCGGTTCCTGCCGGAGTCTTTTGCGTCATACAATGCAATATCGGCATGATCAATCAGATCATCCATCTCTCTCACATCGTCCGGATATGAAGCAATTCCAACGCTGATCGAAATTGATCTAATCTCACTTACATTTGGATCTGCAAATCTGTGCGCCTCGATGATCTTTCTGAGTTTCTCACCGACCGCGATGGCACCGTTTTTATCCGTATCCGGCAGAAGAACAATAAATTCTTCGCCGCCAAATCTGGCAATCGTATCCAGTTCACGAACGCTCTTTACAAGTAGCGAAGCCATGTCACGGAGGACCTTATCCCCCTGCAAATGTCCAAATGTGTCATTATAGTTTTTGAAATGATCGACATCGATCATTAGGAGTGACAAATTTCTGTGAAAACGGATTGCCCTCTTCCATTCAATCTGCAAAACCGTCTGAAAATGCCTTCTGTTGTAGAGCCCCGTCAGTTCATCTCTCACAGAGAGTTCGCGCGTTTTTGTGTATAACTTTGCGTTCTCAACTGCCAGTGCAATCTGATTTGCAATCAGGCCCAAAAGCCTGATCTCCTCTTTTGAGAATGCATTGATATTCGACCTGTGAAAATTAATAACGCCGAGCACCTCTTTTTTAAATGTAAGCGGAATAGACAAGAATGATCCATCAACAATCCTTTCGCCTTTATAGTGGAGAAATGTATCCTCTTTCGTGGTGTCGCTCAAATAGACCGGTTCTCCGCCCTGGGCAACTTTTCCGGTGATCCCTTCACCAAACCTGAAAGTCATGTCGAAGATATGATCATCTTCGGAAAAACCGTACGCGGCTTTCACATGGAGATGTTCACCGATTTCATCTTTAACCAGAATGGTAAATCTGCTCAGTTTTAATCTTTTCTGCAAAACTTCTGTTATAACCTGATAGAGTTCTTCCAGCTCGATCGTTGCATTAACTCCCTGACCAACTTCATACAAAAGTGACAAATCGCGAACAAGGTCCTTTAATTCCTGATTTGTGTCCTTAATCACCTTGGCCTGTTCTGCAAGTTTGGTTTTGAGTTTCAATTCGCTCTGAACATAGGCAAGATCCTGTTCAGTCTGGATATTAGACGCGGCCAGGTTTGTTATGTGTGAAAGCATCCGATTGAAGTTTTTTGCCAGCTCCCCAAGTTCGTCGTTATTTTTGACTTTCGCGCGAACGAGAAAATCACCCTTCTCCGCCCTGTTTATCACCTTCCTCAAATCTTCTAATGGCCTGTCCAAGAAAAAGTGTGTCGACAATGTAGCGGTTGATGCAACAATAAAGATCTGCACGCCCCACCAGAAGATCCTCACCGGGATCCCGGCAACCATGCTATCAAGATCGATATTAAAAAGTGTGGTGATGACGGTAAAGGTAATCAGCGATGTGATGTAGATCGTCCCTGTCAAGAGGACTACCTTGAGAGGAATGGAGAGCCCTACCCCTTTTGTGAAGAGATGCCTAAAAATTCCGACAATATCGACCTTCGCTCGTGAAGGCTTTGCCGAAACTCTCCTCTTCGACCTTGAAGCGGACTTTCGCCTGTTATTTTTTTTCTTTCTCTTCACCATTGCGTTAGTAATTATAACTCCCACAAGGGACCCCAGTCAATGCCGTCATGCACGAAAGTTATCGACTAGTGATCGGTTTTGTTGCTATATTTTTACGCGTGGAAGGCGGTCGATTTTTGGCCTATTTATATAAGAATCTTATAAATGTATAACATATTGAAATATAAGCATATTTTTGGAATTCTGGTGTTGTCTTTTGCCCTCTTTTCGGCTGATGTCGCAGCGTTCGGGGAGACAGACATCAGAATTGCAATTGCACACGATGCGACAAGCTGTGACTTCAGAGGGACTCTCTCAATTTCTGTTCCGGGAATTGAAGGAAGGGGAAGTAAGAAGATAACCGCAAAACGCGCCATCATCACCGCCTCGCCCACAGGTTTTAATATCAACAGCGACCATATCACTTCGGAAACGCTCTCCATTACCAGCAAACTTGAAACAATCAAATATAAGGGATCTTCATATCATGGAGAAGTAAGACTGCACAGAATGCCCGGCAGAAAAATACTCGTTGTCAATACTCTCCCGCTTGAGGAATATCTTGTGGGACTCGTCACAAGCGAAATGCCGGCAGACTGGCACGCCGAAGCCTTAAAGGCTCAAAGTGTTGTCGCCAGAACATACGCCCTGTTCCAAAAAAAGATGCATGCATCAAACAGCAACCCCCTTTATGATCTTGAGGCCACCACAATGGATCAGGTTTACAAAGGGGGGCGTAGTGATGATTTCAGGATCAGAAAAATTGTATCTTCCACCGACAGTGAAATCTTGGAGAGCAGGGGTAAATTAATAAAGGCCTTTTTCCATTCTTCATGCGGAGGAAAAACTGAAACCGCGCTGAACGTTTGGGGAGAGAAGAACAAGTTTGTATTCGTAGATGATCCATATTGTAAAGATTCGCCACACAACAGCTGGACATACTCAACAACCAAAGAAGCGCTTGCTAATAAAATAAGAAAGAATCGCTACCCCGCGAAAACAATAGAAAAAATTGAAATAGACAGAATAGACGGCAACCCGCGTGCGGCAACTGTCATTCTGGGCACAGGAGGCCAAACAATTTACATTCAGGGAAATGATTTCAGAAGAATGGTTGGGTATAGAGAACTGAAGAGTACCTGGTTCGATGTAACAATCAACGGATCAAAGATTACTTTTACAGGAAGGGGTTTTGGCCATGGGGTCGGGATGTGTCAATGGGGAGCCAGAGGAATGGCCGAGGCCGGTAAATCATATCGTGATATACTCCATTTCTATTACCCCGGAGCGAGAATTGCGAAACAATGAAGTTATCTGAATTTGACTATAAATTCCCGGAAGATTTGATTGCGAAGCATCCCCTGCCGGAGCGTGACGCCTCCAGAATGATGGTTGTAGACAGAATCAGCCAAGAGATATCCCACAACAAGATTGCCGATCTTCCAAAATTTCTCCGGAAGGGGGATTTGGTTGTAATCAATAAAACCAGAGTCTTTCCGGCCAGACTGATTGGAAAACGTGAAACAGGAGGCAGAGTTGAAATTCTCCTCTTAAAACCTGTTCCATCGTTATGCAGCAGCACAGCAGCACAATGGCGTTGCATTTCCGACAGAACGGCAAAGTTAAAAATGGGATCTAAGATATATTTTGAGAATGGGTTAGAGGCAAAAATACTTGCTCGCATCGGCGAAGTCCTTGAAATTGAATTCAATAAACCTGAATTGATAGAAAATGCGGGCTTGCCTCCCCTGCCTCCATATATCTTGGCGGCCCGCGCAAAGGATTTAACTATCAACCATAAACCATCAACTATCAACTCGGATAAAGAAAGATATCAGACCATCTTTGCAAAAAACCTTGGATCTGCGGCGGCACCAACCGCCAGCCTCCATTTTTCAGAGAAATTGTTGAATGAGATAAAAAATTCCGGTGCCGAGATTGCGCCAATCACACTCCATGTCGGACTCGATACGTTTTCTCCTGTAAGGACTGAAAATATTGAGGACCACAGGATCCATGGCGAGGAATATTCAATCTCTAAAGAATCTTCAGAAATGATTTTGAAAGCAAATAAAGAGGGTTGCCGGATTATCGCCGTCGGCACAACCTGTGTCCGCGCATTGGAATCGGCCATTGACCATGATTTTACTAATCACGAACCACTAATCACGAACCACTATATATACCCCGGCTACAAGTTCAAAATAGTCAGCGCCATGCTGACAAATTTTCACCAGCCGAAATCAACGCTTCTTATGCTGGTTTCCGCATTTGCCGGGAAAGAATTTATATTCAAGGCCTATCAGGAGGCTATTAGAGAAAAATATCGCCTATTTTCATACGGCGATTGCATGTTGATATTATAGGTCAAACTTGATAGTGGCACCTCCTATGTTCTCTTTTGAAGTCACCAAAAAATGTCCCCAAACCAAGGCCAGAACAGGCCGCATGAAAACCTCGCACGGCGAGATTGTCACACCCGTCTTTATGCCGGTCGGAACTCAAGGGACGGTCAAGGCGATGCTTCCGGAAGAATTGGTAGATCTCGGCGCTGAGATTGTTCTTGGTAATACATATCATCTGTCACTCAGGCCCGGCCATGAGACGATTAAAAAACTTGGAGGCCTTCACAAATTCATGAATTGGAGCAGACCAATTCTGACCGACAGCGGTGGTTTTCAAATTTTCAGCCTGGGCAAGCCGGGGCTTGGAGATAAAAAAGAAGATGCGGGGATTATATCCGTAAAACTAAAGGAAGATGGCGTTGAGTTTCAGTCTCCAATCGATGGAGGGATTAAACACTTTCTGTCTCCCGAGTCCGCATTAGAAATCCAGGAAGCGCTTGGCAGTGACATTATGATGGTCCTGGACGAATGCCTTCACGCCGAAGCAGATGAAACAACAACCAGAAAATCGATGGAGCTCTCCTTGCGCTGGGCCGATAGATGTCTCAAAGCCAGAAAAACAGATAACGCCCTCTTTGCAATCGTCCAAGGCGGCATGTTTAAGAATTTACGAAAAGAATATATTGAAAGAATCTCGGCTCCCCCAACGCACGAACGCACGAAGGCACGAACGCACCAGTACAACGGCTATGCAATCGGCGGCCTTTCTGTCGGCGAACCAAACGAAGTGATGTACGACATTACAAACTATTGCACAAACCTCCTTCCAATAGATAAGCCGAGATATTTGATGGGTGTTGGAACTCCGGAGGATTTACTGGAGTGTATTGAACGCGGAATCGACATGTTCGATTGTGTCATGCCAAGCCGCAGTGGCAGAACAGGACAGCTCCACACTTCACATGGAGACCTCGCCGTCAAAAATGCGCAGTATAAAGATGATCCAAATCCTCCGGACAGGGACTGCGCCTGTTATACATGCAGAAATTATTCAATGGCCTATATCCGGCACATGTTCATGTGTAACGAGATTTTGGGGGCCCGCCTCGCCACAATTCACAACTTGCATTTTTACCTTAATCTGATAAGGATGGCGCGTTCTAACATAAACAACGGTAAGTTCTTGGAATTTAAGAGAGAATTTACTGAAAGGAGAGAAAAATGACAGGTTTAATCGGTACATTGCTAATGGCTGGCCAGCCAGCAGGTGGCCAGGGAGGCTCCGGAAGTATTATGGGTTTTTTGATGCCCATGGCGATTGTCTTTGCAATCTTCTATTTTCTCCTCATTCGCCCACAACAAAAGCAGGCAAAAAAGACCAAGGTAATGCTGGACGCCATGAGAAAAGGCGATGAGGTTATTACCCGCGGCGGAATTCACGGAAAGATCCACGGACTGGCAGACAATATTGTCACATTAGAAATTGCTGAAAATATTAAGATAAAAATAAACAAGGATCAGATCGGCTTGGTGAAGCCGCCACTAAACTCATAAACATATGCCAACAAACTGGAAATGGAAGTTTTGGTCAGTTATTGCCGCCTTCGTGTTGGGGATTTATTTTTTGGTTCCAACAGTCTTCAATATGGAAGATACGAGGGTTGATCTGGAATCGAAGGGAATGGATGTCCCCTTCTATATCAAACTTTTTCCACAAAAAGAGTTGAATTTGGGGCTCGACCTCCGAGGCGGAATCTACATTGAAATGCAGGTTGAGCTTGCCGACGCAATTCGTAGAAAGACCGATCTCTTTGCGGGGGAACTCGAGAGAGCCCTCAATAAAGACGGCGTTGAGACAATCTCGGTCACTCAACCTGCGGGAGACGGATTTATCCATGTCAGCCTCAATTCAAACACTGATGTTGATTCGGTGATGAGTATGGTTGCCTCCGACTTCTCACAGGTATTGATGAAATCCACGATCACTACTGAAAATGGATCGCCTACAGTAATCCTGACAATGCCTGATAGTTATAAGAGATTTCTCAAGGAGAGCACTGTCAAGCAAGCGGTTTCAACCATTAGAAACAGAATCGATAGGTTCGGTGTTGCAGAACCATCGATCACCAGACAGGGTTCAAACAGGATTGCAATTGAACTCCCCGGAATCAGCGATCCGGACCGCGCTATCTCAATTATCAAAAAGACTGGCCAGCTTGAATTCAGGATTGTGGATGAAACACTTAATACCCCACAGTTGGAAGAGATGATTGAAAAAGCCAGAGAAGAAAATTCCATTCCGGACAATTTTTCAATCGACACTGTTACAAAGATAAACAAAGCACTTGAGAAAAAGGTTCCAGCCGCATCTGAAATATCTTTTGAGCTCGTGAGAGATAATATTACGAAAAAGATCGTTAGGGGCATCCCTTATCTGATTAGCAAACGCGCGGAAGTGACCGGCGAAATGCTGCAAAATGCTCAGGTTCAAATTCAGAATAACGAACCACACGTGAGCCTCACATTTGATAAGACCGGCACACTCCTTTTTGGCGACGTCACAAAAAATAATGTGAAGAAAAGACTCGCCATCCTTCTTGACGGAACAGTCAACAAGGCACCTGTGATTAACGAACCTATTTTATCCGGCCGTGCACAAATCACTCTGGGCTATGGCGATTATCAGATGCTTTTGAATGAGGCCGAAGACCTGGCGCTGGTCCTGCAGGAAGGTGCCCTGCCCGCAAGAATGTCTGAGGCAACAAAGACCGTAATTGGTCCAAGTCTCGGTCATTCATCTATCATGGCAGGCCTCAAGGCAAGTCTGATTGCGGCACTCTTGGTTATTTTATTCATGGCCTTCTATTACAAGACCTCCGGCCTATATGCAGACATTGCTCTTGGCCTGAACATTATATTAATGCTGGCCATACTGTCTCTCTTTGGCGCGACACTCACGCTCCCCGGCATCGCAGGTATAGTCCTGACAATGGGGATGGCGGTTGATGCCAATATTCTAATATGCGAGCGCATCCGAGAAGAACTGAGGCTTGGTAAAACGGTCAAGGCGGCAGTTGAGTCGGGGTATTCAAACGCACTGCGCGCAGTGCTGGATTCAAATATCACAACACTGATCTCCGGCATAGTCCTCTATCAGTTTGGAACGGGTCCAATCAAGGGATTCGCAGTCACATTGTGCGTCGGTATTGTGACATCACTCTTCACAGCGATTGTGGTCACAAGACTGATTTATGATTATAAAATTTTCAAGAAAAAGGTGACAAAAATATATATATGATACAACTCTCACTACCAAAGAATATTCCGTTTATTAAGAACAAGGTCTATCTGGTTTCCATCTCCTTGATCTTTATTGTGGCAAGCCTTGTTGTTATGGCCAAAAACGGACTGAATTATGGAATTGATTTCAGGGGCGGAGTCAAACTCCTCTATTCCTTCTCAAAAACCTTAAGCGACGGTGAAGTGGAAAAAACCCTCTCTTCAGGCGGAATAGACGCCATGGTTCAGAGATATGGCTCTGCTGAAGAAAATAAATTCACCATCAAGTCTAAACAGTCTGAAGAGACTCTTGAAGGAACTGTTGGGAATATAACGGCAGTCCTTGAAAAGGCCTACGGCGCAGAGAATATTGTGATTGAGCAACAGGAGACTGTGGGTCCTAAAGTGGGACAGGAGTTAAAGAGAAAGGGTCAGCTTGCAATCCTCTTCACGCTGATAGCAATACTGGTCTATGTCGGAATTAGATTCGATTTCTATTTCGCCCCCGGCGCTCTCATAGCACTTGCTCACGACGTGATTATAGTTTTGGGTGCGATTGCCCTTTTCAATAAAGAGTTCAACCTGTCAATCCTCGCGGCCCTGCTAACTGTGGTAGGTTATTCCGTCAACGATACAATTATTGTTTATGACCGTATCAGGGAACACGGAAGGCGCATATCGCAAAGCACCGTTGAAACCGTGGTTAACGAATGCATTAACCAAACCCTCTCCAGAACAATTATCACTTCGTTTACGGCGCTGATAGTCTTGATTATATTATTCATCGTAGGAGGCGGCGTAATCCACGACTTTGCATTCTGCATGATCGTGGGTGTTATAACCGGAACCTATTCATCAATATTCATAGCAAGTCCTGTTTACATCTGGCTGTATAAAAACTGGCCAAAGATTTCCAAAAGGTGGGGGAAGTAGAGATAGGAGTGGCGTCTTTATGCAATGGCAGCTCTATGAACAAAATCCACAGCAACATAAGCTGTTGCTGGAGGGGTTGGATGTATCCCCGGTCACCGCGTCTGTTTTAATCAACAGGGGAATCAAAACACGCGAAGAGGCCGAAAAATTTCTCAACCCTTCCCTTCAGCATATGCATGATCCGTTCCTTTTTCTGGATATGGACAAGGCAGTTTATCGCATCATCAAGGCAATAAAAAACAAAGAACAAATAACGATATGCGGGGATTATGACGCAGACGGCGTCTGTTCAACGGCCCTTCTAATAGTCTTCTTTAAGATGGTCGGTGTGGATGTAGATTATTATATCCCTCACAGGATAAATGACGGCTATGGCCTGAACTGCCCTGCAGTCGAAAGCCTGAAAAATAAAGGGACAAATCTTATAATTACTGTCGACAACGGCATCAGTACAATAAATGCGATTGGGCTGGCAAATAAACTGGGCGTTGATGTGATCGTGACAGACCATCATGAGCCACCGGAGAAACTGCCAGATGCTCTGGCAATAATAAATCCAAAAAGAAAGGGATGTGGATTCCCCTTTAAGGAGCTGGCCGGTGTTGGAATTGCATTTAATCTTGCAATAGCCTTGAGACAGCGTTTGAGAGAGAATGATTTCTTTGGCGATATCGATGAGCCAAAGCTAAAACATCTTCTTGAGATAGTTGCGATTGGAACAATTGCAGACGTCGCCCCACTTCTGGATGAAAATAGGGTTTTTGTAAAATTTGGCCTAGAAGAACTGAAAAAGAGCTCGAACTGTGGATTGTCGGCGCTCAAGGCCATAAGCGGACTTGAGCCTCAACATATAAATTCGACCACCATTGCATTCAGGCTGGCTCCAAGGATCAATGCGGCAGGTCGAGTTGATGATCACTCTTTGGGTGTCGACTTATTAACAACCGATTCTCCGGAAAATGCAACCGAGCTCGCACAGAAGATGCAAAATGCAAATGTAAGGAGACAGTCGATTGAGGGGAAGATATTAACTGAGGCGGAAAATCTGATTAAGAGCGATGCGAAGTACAATGATTATCTGGGATTGGTTTTGGCAAAAGAGGGCTGGCATCAAGGTGTCATAGGGATAGTAGCCAACAGAATTTCTGATGCACATAAAAAACCTACGGTCATTATAGGAATTGAGAACGGAGTTGGACGCGGAAGCATTCGAAGCGTTGGCAATTTCAATGTCATGGAAGTTCTAAATCAGTGTTCCGACCTCTTGACACGTTTTGGAGGACACAAACACGCGGCCGGAATCACTATTGAAGAAAAGAATATTGATGCATTTGAAAAACGCTTCAATAAAATTGTCTCTGCGGCCCTCAAAGACCGCGACCGGATCGATTCAATCATGGTCGATGCAGAAATTAATCCTGAAATGATCACAGAATCCTTGATGTCTGAGTTGGAATTGATGGAACCGTTCGGAGAAGGGAACCCGGAGCCGATCTTTTCTACCAAGGACCTGAAGGTCTCAATGAGCAGGATAATAAAAGAAAAGCACTTAAAGTTGAAATTTACCGAGAATATGATAACGCTTGACGCAATAGGTTTTGGAATGGCCAAACATAATATTTTAAAAGATGATGTGCTGGATGTGGCATTTATTCCACAACGGGATACGTGGCGTGGAAACGGGGCCATTCAGCTCAAATTAAAAGATTTAAATAGAAAGCGGGTTCATTAGCAGACTTGTTCGTTTGTATATTAAAAACCAACGAACAAACGCACCAATGAACCAACGAACCAAATGTTTGAAGTGACAGTGACACAAAGATTTAAAGCGAGCCACTCATTGATGAGCGCCTCCGGCGATCCGGAGCCAAGCCATGCGCACGACTGGCAGGTCGATGTGACGGTGACAGGGTATGAACTTGATGCCTCGGGGTGCGTCAGCGATTTTGCCATCGTTCAGAGGCATTTGAGATCGATCACTTCGCTCTGGGATGGAAAAGATTTGAACGAGGCCGGAATGTTTTTAGACATTCCGCCATCCACTGAGATTCTTGCAAAATCCATTTATGATCAGCTTGAAGAGGTCTTGAGCGAAGAGGGATGCAAACTCAAGTCTGTCACCGTGTGGGAGACAGAAAACTGCAGGGCAACTTACATTAATTCATAAATACAATGAAAAAGGCTATAACACTATTATCGGGTGGTCTGGATTCTTTCGTCTCAACTGCAATTGCCAGAAAGAGACATAAAATAATTCTTGGCCTGACCTTTGACTACGGACAACGAGCCGCAAAGAGAGAGATCGTTTCGGCAAAAAAGATCTGCAGGCTCTGGAATATCCCCCACAAAGTCCTTGCCCTCCCCTGGCTTGCCGAGATAACCAAAACAGCACTTGTAAACTCAAGAACATCGATTCCTGTATTTAACGAACCAACGAACCAACCTGCCTGCCGGCAGGCACGGCGAACCAACGAACGGACCGCGGCAGCGGTCTGGGTTCCAAACCGCAACGGCCTCTTTATTAACATCGCGGCATCTTTTTCCGAATCACTCAAGGCTGATGTCATTATTGCCGGATTTAACAAAGAGGAGGCTGTAACCTTCCCGGACAACAGCGGTGAATTTGTATCGAGAATTAACTCCTCATTAAAATATTCAACGTTAAACAAGACAAAGGTAATCAGTTATACACAGAATATGACAAAAACTGATATGGTCAGATATGCGACAAAGAACGGGCTTTCGTTGAAACACTGCTGGCCTTGCTATAGGGGTGGCAAGAAGTTGTGCGGCAAGTGCGAATCATGTGTCAGATTTATGAGGGCTTATGAAAACATTATTTCTTGATAAAAAAATAGACTACAATGGCTCACAGCTCAGATCTTCATGGATCAGAAAAACAAGCGGCATTAAAAATGATGCAATGGTGGCCTTCATAGGCGGTTGCAATGTCTTGCCGGAATTTATGGTTGATCTCGAGGACAAAGCGGCCGGATGTGAAATTTTCAGTGAGGAGATGCTCCATTTTATAATTGAACATGCAGAGATAGATTTAGAAAAGATGATTTTGAGACAGAGGCTTCTTGCTTCAATAGTTATTCAAGCTATCAACAAAGAGAGGCCGGACATCTCTCTTATAAGAAGCGGCAATGATATTTATGACCGTGATTCAAAATTGAATGTTTCAATTGCAACAACGTCACCTGTTTCCGGGCTGATTCACTTCGGAATAAACGTTAGTAGCGAAAACACTCCTGTCAAGACAAAAAGTTTAAACGATTATCAGCTAAATCCAAAAACGTTTGCGCTAAATGTCATGAAGGAGTATAAACAGGAATTAGATGGAGTTGAGCACGCAAGGGGAAAGGTGAAAAAAGTAGATTAATGAAAGAAGTCATTGCAAATATTACCGAAATCTTCTCCTCACTTCAAGGGGAGGGACCGCACACAGGAGAACCAACGACGTTCGTGAGGTTTTCCGGCTGCAGCATCGGTTGCAGGTGGTGTGACACAGATTCAGCAATCAACAAAAGCCAATATTACCAAGTGGAGACGCCTCCAAGGTCAGGAAAATTTGTAAAATACGTAAACCCGGTGACTGTTGGTAAATTGAATGAACAGGTTTCGTTCTTCACCGACCCCACAATATCAATCACCGGTGGAGAACCGTTGGAACAGGCCGATTTCTTGGCTGCATGGCTTCCGACATTAGGCGATTCGAAAAAGTTCCTGCTTGAGACAAACGGGATCTATCACGATCAGCTGGAAAAAATCATAAAATTTGTAAACACCATTAGCATGGACATCAAGCTCCCTTCTTCCGCCAGCGTTCAACACTATTGGAAAGAACATTCTGCATTTTTATCGATGGCCCTTCAGTCCGGAAAAGAGACATATGTCAAGATCGTGCTAACGCCGGATACAACAGACAGGGATATAAACGATGCGATCAAGCTGATCACGTCAATTAACAGATTTGTGCCGGTCATCCTGCAACCCGCTTCCGAATCAAAAGGGTTTCATACAAAAATGAACGACGAAAAGGTCGAATCAATTGCCAGACTTTGCAAGTCCTGGCTTCCCAATGTCTCTGTTATGAGACAGGCACATAAAGAATTGGGAATATTGTAACCACTTTCTTCCGAATCTCAACATAGTCTGAGACACCAGGGGTCTGACCCCTGGTGTCTCATTTGCACTTGCCTTTTGGTGCCCCAAAACAATATAATCGCCGCATGCGCCGCTTAATATTACTTATAGCCGCATTTTCGCTACTGGTGCCTGCTTGCAAGGGCAACCGCGGAGGATACGGCCCGGGAAGCGCAGTTCCCGTCACTGTGGGTCCTGTGAAGACACAGGAAAGTTCACCGAGCGTCATGGTCCCCGGAGTTCTGCAGGTGCGTGATAAAGTGGAGTTAAGATTGGACGAACCGGTCAAGGTCCTGTCTGTTTATGCTAATCAGGGGGATTATATTGAAAAAGGGACTGTCTTGGCAAAGCTCTCTGATGAAGAGATAAGCCTGCGCCTAAATCAATTGCGGGCAGAGCAGGTAGAGATGGCAACATTGTACGAAAAGAATCTCTATCTCCTTAAAAATCGTGATTCACTGCTCGCGGAACGCAAGATTGACAAATCCCAATATGACGGCCTTGAAACAGAAACCTCCAGCAATGAGGCCACTCTAAATCGTGTCAAGGCGGACATTGCAGTCGAAGAATATAAACTCAACCACGCGGAGATTGTCAGCCCCATCTCCGGAGTCATTACATTTAGGGGCATCACATCAATGGAGACGATAAACCCGGGGCAAATCCTCTTCACAATTGTTGATGCAGACCCCATCCTTGTCGTTTTTTCTCTCACATCTGATGAGGCGGCAGGAATCAATGTTGGCACATTTCTCACGGTAAGCATTGATGATCTGGATGGCGAGGAATACAACGCGCAGGTTTCGTATATCGGCCCTGAGCTGTATCAGACCGGAAAGACATTTGAGGTTCGTGGGTCCATGCCAAACCCCAGCGGCACACTGAAGAGCGGAATGCTTGCAACTGCAACATTCACCAGCACCAAGACTCATAGGGTCTTTGTGGTTCCAGATACGGCCGTCATATCTCGCGGCCACGATAAATATTTATACACAGTGATTGGAGGAGTTGCCCATAAAACAAAAATTAAGATCAGAAATATCTATAAGGGTGCGGCCGAGATATCCAGCGGACTGTCTGAAAATGACATGGTCGTGGTAAAGGGGGCGGAAAATCTGCAAGACGGAACAACGGTTGAAATGTGGAGGAGGTGATCTTGTGCGTTGGTGCGTTGGTGCGTTGGTTCTTCTTGTATTCTCTACCGTTCCTTTTGAACAGGGTTTTACAGCCGACGGCTGGCGGAAGGTCGGCGACGGAATTCATTACCAAAAAGTTATAATAAAGCCCACTGATACCTCTATCGGCGGAATTGTTCACGCCATCCGGATTGACACCAAAAAATATTATCTCGCTCCGGTGATTTCAAAAGAAATCGGCAAGTTGAACGCAGACGTAAAGACAATGGCGGATGTCTCCGGCGCAATTATCGTTGTTAATGGAGGATTCTTCACACCGGAATATGAGTCTCTGGGCTTAATTATAAAGAATGGCCAAACGGTAAACAAATTGAAAGAAATCAGCTGGTGGCATATCTTCCAGCTAAAAAGCGATATCCCTCAAATTGTAACTAAATCTGAGTTTCAGGTAATGCCTGAAATGCCTGATATAATGATGGCAATTCAGACCGGCCCGCGTCTTGTGATAGGCGGCGTGATTCCAAAATTAAAGCCATCTGTTGCTGAACGTTCCGCAATTGGCATTACGGTTGATAATGAAGTTATTATTGCAGTTACAGAGGCCGCCCCGCTCTCTTTGACCGATTTTGCCGCACACATCAAAGAACTTGGGTGCTTCAATGCCATCAACCTGGACGGAGGGAGCTCCAGTCAGATTTATGCAAAAACCAAAGAGTTTGAGCTGAATCGTCTCGGCCTGTCTTTTATTGCAAATGGGATTGGCGTCTTCCTGAAATAGCTATCTGTTCATACTCTCAAGGAAGTCTTTATTCGTCTTGGTCGGCTTGACCTTGCCCATCAGAAATTCCATGCTATCGATCACATTGAGCGGCTGTAAGAGCTTTCTTAAGATCCAGACACGCTGTAAAACCGCATCTGGCAGTAAGAGCTCTTCTTTTCTGGTTCCGCTCTTGTTGATATCCATACACGGGAATATTCTCTTCTCCATCAGCTTTCGATCGAGGTGAATTTCCATATTGCCGGTTCCCTTGAATTCTTCGAAGATGACTTCATCCATTCTGGATCCGGTATCAATCAATGCTGTGCCCATGATCGTCAAACTTCCGCCGTCTTCAATGTTTCTTGCGGCTCCAAAAAAGCGCTTTGGCTTGTGCAGGGCGTTTGAATCAACACCACCGGAGAGTATTTTTCCGGATGGCGGAACTACCGTGTTATAGGCACGCGCCAGACGTGTGATACTGTCCAAAAGAATGACCACATCTCTTTTATGTTCGACCAGCCTCTTTGCCTTTTCCAAAACCATCTCCGCAACCTGAACGTGGCGGCTTGCAGGTTCGTCAAACGTTGACGAGATCACCTCGCCCTTGACCGAACGTTGCATGTCTGTCACTTCTTCCGGTCTTTCATCTATTAAAAGGACCATTAATGTGATTTCCGGATGATTTGAGGTGATCGCGTTTGCAATATTTTGTAACAAAACTGTCTTACCGGCCCTTGGCGGCGAGACAATCAGTCCTCTCTGTCCTTTTCCAATCGGAGTCAGAAGATCCATAACACGCGTTGAATAATTCTTCGGATCAAACTCCAGATTAATCTTCTCTTCCGGATATAGAGGGGTCAGGTTGTCGAAGAGCGTCTTTGTCTTCACTTTCTCTGGTGCCTCAAAGTTAATCTGCTCAACTTTTAGTAGTGCAAAATATCTCTCCTGATCTTTTGGAGGTCTGATCTGCCCGGAAACAGTGTCGCCTGTTCTAAGAACAAAACGTCTGATCTGTGACGGGGAAACATATATATCATCCGGGCCCGGCAGATAGCTGCTGTCCGGGGATCTTAAAAATCCAAAGCCATCGGGGAGGATTTCTAGAACGCCCTCGCCATAAATGGCACCGTTTGCCTCGGCATGCGACTGCAGGATTGCAAATATCAACTCCTGCTTTCTCATGCGCGCGGCATTTTCAATCTTACCCTTTTCGGCCAGCTTCATTAATTCATCAGGCTTCTTTTCCTTGAGTTCATTCAGATGCATATACACCACCTCATTTGGTTTGATTAACGGACATATAGAAATATTAAAAGATTGGGCTTCAAAATGCGTTTAATTGGAATATTTTTCGATATTTTTAAAGAGGCTGGTAAAAACTCCTCTGTCGAATCTTCCCTTGGACTGGCGCGGAATATGCCGAATAATCTTTTAAAAGTCAAGCGTTTCGGGTTAGTTTTTAATTGACTTGAGGTGACCGGACTGATAGACTTTCTAAATTGTCTATATAAATCAACTAGTTATCAAAACGGAGATGAGGAGAGAAGACCATGACCGCGAATAAAAGAGGCAAAACAAAGACCTTTTCCAAATGTTATGCAACCGGCAACGATTTTATCATTCTGCCCTGCATCGGATTCAAGCCACCATCACCTGCAAAGCTGGGGAGAGACTTGTGCTCCAGAAGAACCGGAATTGGCGCCGATCAACTGTTACTTTTACATAAATCCAGGAAAGCAGATTTCAAATTCCAAGTGATTAACCCTGACGGATCAGAGGCAGAGATGTGCGGAAACGGAATCAGATGTGCCGCAAAATATATACTGAACGAGAAACTCTCATCAAAACGAGAAATCACATTTGAAACTCTGGCTGGGATAAAAACCGTTAAGTCGCTGGGCAAACACTCATTCCGCGTCGATATGGGTCTGCCGATCATGAAGGGCAAAGACATTCCGGCAAACTTTAGCGGCAGAATAATAAACAGGCCGCTAAAAACCGAGTTGAGAGATTTTAGGATCACCTGCCTTTCAATGGGGAACCCCCACTGCGTAATATTCGTCGAAGATCTGGACAATTATCCTGTTGAAAAGTTCGGGCCATATCTTGAGACCTATCCGGCGTTCCCGAAAAAGGCGAATGTTGAATTCGTAAGCATTATCTCGCAGGGTGAAATCAAGATGAGGGTGTGGGAACGCGGCACGGGGGAGACTGACGGTTGCGGAACGGGCGCATGTGCCGCGGCAGTTGCAAGTGTTTTGAATGGATTTACGAAAAGAGAGGTGACGGTAGCTCAGCGCGGAGGCAAGTCACTTGTAAACTGGAATAAAGAAAGCGGGAGCGTCATCCTGACCGGACCAGTTGAAATTTTGTTTAGCGGAGCAATATCTATTTAGTTCGTTAGTTCGTTGGTTCGATAGTCCATTCTATAATACTATCGCACCATCGCACCATCGCACTATCGCACAAGATGTTTCAGGGAGTCTACACAGCAATAGTAACCCCTTTCAAAAAGGGGAAGCTAGACGAAACCTCCTTCCGTGGCCTGATTGAGTGGCAGATTCAAGAAGGGATTCATGGCATCGTTGTCTGCGGCACAACCGGTGAGGCCGCAACTCTGAGCGCTGACGAAAGAAAGAGGGTTACAGAGATTGCTGTTGAACAATCAGGAAGCCGCGTCCCAATTATTGCCGGAACCGGATCAAATTCAACAACTGCCGCAATCGACTTCACCAAAGATGCCTTCAGCCTCGGCGCCACGGCATCTCTTCAGGTGACACCATATTATAACAAGCCAATGCAGGAAGGCCTCTACCAGCACTTCAAAGCAATTGCGGAGGCAGTCGATATCCCCATCATTCTTTACAACGTCCCGGGGAGAACATCCGTTAATATGTTACCCGATACCGTTGCACGCCTCTCAAAGGTAAAGAATATAGCCGGTCTCAAGGAGGCATCGGGCGATCTGGAGCAAGTGAAAAAGATAATTAAGCTGGTTCCCAAAGAATTTTCAGTGCTCTCAGGAGAAGATGCTCAAAATCTTTCGATCTATATGGCAGGCGGTGTTGGCGCAATATCTGTCACCTCCAATGTTATGCCTGCAAAGGTGGCCGGGGTGTGGGACACCTTCTCTTCCGGAGACGCAAATGGGGCAAAACTACTTCAGGAAGAATTGCAACCACTCAATAAAGCAATGTTCATTGAAACAAACCCAATCCCAGCCAAGACTGCCCTTTCACTCATGGGGAAAATCGGTGATGAATTCCGCCTTCCAATTACACGCATGAGTAAAGACGGCGTTGGCAAACTCACAGACACATTAAAGAATTATAAGCTTATCTAGGGATCCTATGACAAAAATAATTTTATCCGGAAAACTTGGAAAGATGGAGCAGGCAATCGCAAGGCTTGCAAAGAATGACTCAGATCTTGAAATTGTTGATGATATCAAAGATGCCGACATATTCGTAGATTTTAGCGGCGCCGACCCCTCAATCAATAATCTGCGAAATGCCTTGAATGCCAAAATACCGGTCGTAATGGGTTCAACCGGGCACTCAGAAAATCAGCTGGAAGAAATTAAAAGCGCATCCGCAAAGGTGCCGATTATTTTCGCCCCAAACATGAGCGTTGGGGTCAACGTGATGTTTGATCTGATCAAGAGGGCCTCGGTTTCATTTGGGAATGAATATAAAGTCGCCATCGAAGAGACTCATCACGCCCAGAAAAAAGATAAACCGAGCGGCACCGCAAAGAAGATGGTGGAAATGGTCGGACGTCCGGTTCCGGACGTGACATCTTTCCGCGAGGGAAAAGTTGTAGGTGAACATGAGATTACATTCTCTTCTCCATATGAAGTGTTGAAAATTTCACACAGCGCTCTGTCGCGCGATGTGCTGGCCGCAGGAGCCCTAAAGGCGGTCAAGTGGATCGTAGGCAAAAAACCGGGCCTCTACGATATGAAAGATGTCTTGGGGCTATAATATGCACACATCAAACAATCTAAAAAAACTGCCTCCGTATCTTTTTGCGGAAATTGACGCAAAGAAACAGGAATTGCGCAAAAAGGGAGTTGATCTGATCGATCTTTCAATCGGCGATCCGGATCTGCCGACTCCGAAACATATAATAGATGCGATTTGTGAAGGCGCACATGATCCAAACAATCATCGCTATCCTTCATATAACGGATCTCAGGAATTCAGAGAGGCCGCCGCGATTTATTTGAAGAACACCAAGAATGTGGTTGCCGATCCGGATAAAGAGATTTTGACACTCATCGGCTCCAAGGAGGGAATTGCACATATTATATTTGCCTGCACAAATCCGGGCGATGTCGTGTTAGTCCCCTCTCCCGGCTACCCGGTTTACACAAGCGCTTCAATCATTGCGGGTTGTGAAGTATTTGAAATGCCGCTTCGGAAAGACAACGATTTCATGCCTGATTTGAAGGCAATCCCGAAAGACAAGCTGAAAAAGGCAAAGCTAATCTTTATAAATTATCCAAACAACCCGACATCGGCCACGGCAACAGATGAATTTTACAAAGAGGTGGTAGAATTTTCGATAAAGAATAATTTAATCCTCTGCCACGACGCCGCCTATATCGATATTGCTTATGATGGATACAGATCGCCGAGCATTCTGGAATTTGACGGAGCCCGCGATGTTGCAATTGAGTTTCATTCCCTTTCAAAGACATACAACATGACCGGCTGGCGGGTCGGTTTTGCCGCAGGCAATAAAGATATTTTGTCGGCTCTGGGTAAAATCAAGACCAATGTCGATTCGTCAGCAACTGCGGCCGTGCAACACGGTGGAGCAGTTGCCCTGGAATCATCACAGGATTGTGTGAAGGAAGCGTGCAAGGTCTATCAAAAGAGAAGAGACGTTTTAATCAATGGGCTGAACGGGAAAGGCTGGAAGATCGAGCCTCCAAAGGCGACATTCTACGTGTGGGCCGAGATCCCCGAAAAGACAGACTCCAGAACTTTTGCCGCCAAAATCATGGAGAAGACCGGTGTTGTTATCACTCCGGGCGTCGGCTTTGGAATTGCAGGCGAAGGATTTGTCAGATTTTCACTATCTTATCCAACCGCAAGGATCGAAGAGGCAGTTCAAAGAATTTCCTCACTCTAGTTTGATAAAGAATTAAAGAGATAATTACAGGTTGCCGGCGCGGCAATATAATATTGTCCTGCGGCGGTTTTCGGCTCTGTCGTCTGATCAAAGTGAAGTTCGCCGATCAGCGTATCATTCTTCACTATCTGATATATATAATGAGATTCAAAGAAAGACACCTCGAATAGAATTTCATCTGTACACGTTACATCTATCGGCTCTCCGTCTTTGCATGCCGGGTCGTCCGGAATACCGTTCCAACTTGCGTCATGAATTATCTTGATTCCATTTGCCGAATCAAACGGGGCTCCGTTTGCAAAATAATCAATTGAGAAATATACCGCCTCACCAACAGGTTTAGGCGTAGTAAGTTCATTCCAACATTCTTCAACTGACAACATCACCAGCTTTTCAGGATCGGCATAGCAATTCAGCGCCTGATAGAAATTTTGTGGATTATTAATTGTGCAGTCACACTGATCGCCAAGTCCGTCGCCGTCTTTGTCTGTTGGTCCCTCGTCTGTAAGCCCATTGCAGTCATTGTCAAGACTGTCACATTTTGTCTCGGTTGTTTCATAACCTGAAATAAGGGAATAGTCCGGCTCCACCCATGAATTTACGCCGGCACAAGTTTTGACGGAACCTTCGCAGATTCCAGATTGTTTCTCGGCAAGTGGCGCAACAAGATTGTCATCTATTTTATCGTTACAATCATCATCAAGCCCGTTACATTCTTCATTTGAAGGCTCACCTTCAACAGCATTACACATAATCAGGCCGGAAGCGCAAACATTCACACCGGAACTGTAACACTCACCCACTCCAACACTACAACCCTGGCCTATCTCCGGATCTTGCGGATTGTTATCAGTTGCACCGTTGCAATCGTCATCATAACCATTGCAATATTCAATCCCCGCCTCCAGAGGCACCGCATTGCACTTCGATTCTTGAATATCCACACATTCTATCACGCCATTAACGAGACACTCACCAATCCCGACTGAGCATGGAGCGCCTACATTAAACCCCTCATCCGTTGATCCATTACCATTGTTGTCCAATCCATCGCAGTCTTCAACGTCACAGGCATCGCCAACATTATCGCCATCCGTATCTTCCTGCATTGGATTATAAATATTTTTACAATTGTCGGTTGAATCGGGAACACCATCTTGGTCAAAATCTGCCATCGTATCTGCACCAAGATCAAC
>CAZTCA010000003.1:0-4092 GCA_964612405.1 uncultured Pseudomonadota bacterium | reverse complement strand
GTATCAACAGGTCCTGTGTCCGGCAACGCATCTTGGTTTGTACAGGAACAATCGGGCAGTTCAAGACCCTCTGCATCTTCAACATCCGAAATATCGCCGCACTGACCACAAATTACATCTTCAAGTTCCACACCGCCGTCATCACCGACATATGCATCTTTTGTATCGACGGCGCCCTCGCCATCTGAAGAAATATCGGGTTGGTTGGAATCAGGGGGATTGATTGAATCGGTATCCGGAGCGTTGTCATCATCCCTTCCGGCTACCGCACCTCCACACCCGGCAATGAATAGCACAATTGGGATAACCCAGATCATTTAAGCCCTCCATCGACAATTAACGATGATACTACTCGTTTAAGTTATCGGACACAAGCCAAAATTGTTGCGCTGTTATTTCAATATGATAGAGATAAGGGCAACTATGCATAGAATTTATATCGGAATTGGGTCGAATTTGGGGGATAGAAGGCAAAATTGTGAGAAATCTGTCCAATTTATCGCGCAAAACCCTCAAATAAAGCTCGTTTCTGCCTCAAATTGGCATGAAACCGAACCTGTGGTCCCAAAAGGGGTCAAAAAAGAGGGCTACCCCTTATATATTAACGGTGTGATTGAGATTGAGACCGATCTTGCGCCGAACAAATTGCACACCGTCCTGAAGGAGATTGAAGATAAGATGGGTCGAAAGAGAGAAGGAATTTGGGCGCCAAGAACCATCGATTTAGATATCCTGTTGATAGATGACTTAATTATTAACACCGAAGATTTGAGAGTCCCCCATCCGGAGGTTGCAAACAGAATGTTTGTTCTCCTCCCGCTGTCAGAGATCGCACCAGGCTTGATTCATCCGAAATTGAATAAAACTATAAGGGAATTGAGAAAGCTTTTAGAATAAACCTTTTAAAATCTTAGTTCCTGTCATTGCGAGGAGTGATAACGACGAAGCAATCTAGTGAATTCAATTTATTGCGCTGGATTGCTTCGCCCCTTTGGGGCTCGCAATGACAACGAGAGTTGCTTTTTAAGAATTTCTTCTTCGCTTGAATGATTTCGCAAGCTCTAGGAAAATCCCGACATCTCTATCAAGATTTGTATTCAGGCCGTCAAAATAGAAGAGACGAATCGGGAAATCGCCGAGATCCTCGGAGAGTTTTGGATAGACCGCCTCACTGATAATTCCGTTCATGCAACTGAAAGGACTGATATCAACAACGCCTGCCGCCCCCTTCTTATAGAAATGGACCGAGTTGGCCACATTTATCGTCATCTCTCCAAGCGCTCCGGTATAAGGCAGATACGGCTTACTGTATTCAAGCAGTTCTTTTATGTCGGAGATATTTTCAAAACCTTTCAGATCCTCTTTAAAGATGTGAGTCAATTCGTGCTCGTCTTTTCTCAAAACGTGGTATCTGATTTTTGAAAAGAGCATCGGCTTTGACAATTTCTGTCCGGAAAGCCTCAATTTTCTCTGCTGATCAAAGGTGGTATATAATATCCATTCGCTGACGTTACTCACCCAGCAATATCCGCCGGCGTTCTCAATCTTCCTGACCAAGTCTGAATTGCTGAATGTGTTGAGTCTGCAGAAAATCTCTCCAACCACTCCAATCAGAGGCTTTGACCTGTCTTTCACCACTTCAATCTTTCTGAAGTTATCTCTCACTCCGTGAAGCACTTCAATCAACTTCTTCTTGCGCTCACCAAACTTGATCCCCCGAACCTCAAGGACTCGGCAAATTTCTTTTATCGACTTCTGATAAACTTCATCGGTCTCGCCTTTTTGTTTTTCAAACGGTCGCGTCAAATGTAAAAGTTGTTGTGCAATGTCAGAGGCAATAACACCTATCCACGTTGTCCTCTCGAAAGAGGAATCGTCACCCTCTTCTGCCAGACTGTTATAACCGTCTTCACTTGTGATTGAACAGACAAGGGCATCTGAATATCCGAGCCTCTCCAGCACGTGTCTGGTATGGGTTGCATATTGACCAAACCTGCACGGGCCCTGAGCTATCGGCATAAAGAATGCACATTCATTCGCCTTTTTCTCTTTGAGAACCCCTAAGAAATCTCCAAGTGTCACCCTTTGAGGGAAACATTCGTCTCCGGACGTCTCCTTTGAGCCAAGATCCAGAGTCTCTTTGGTTGAAGGAGGAACAACTTTGGAATCTATCCCAAGTGATCTGAAAGATGCGGCTAAAACCCTTGCCCCGCCATAACCCATCTCAGGTATATATAGTGTTCTGTCTTTTAAATTACTCATTGTCTTCAATCGCCTCACTGATAATTTCTCTTTTTTTGTTAACTGCTGTTAAATCCTTCTCTGACTCTTCTACTTTTTTTATGTCTGACTGTTTGCTGATTCCCTTTTTCAGAAGACCCTTGCTGTCAAGATATGCCTCTATTCTTGTGACAAATCCCGCATCGTTTGAATGTTCGTCAAATTGTAATATTAAAAATGGCTTGCGCGAACCGCGATGGGCATAATGCTTTATATATGAATCAGGTCCGCATTTGAAATTTGTGATATAGATAATATCAAGATTATCATGATTATTTACAAATTTTGTGGCGGCCAAGATCCTTCTGCCATAATTCCAGAACATATTGTCCGCCAGAGTCTCCGCATGTCCTTCTGTCGGGATAAAATCCATCGGAATCACGTTAATGCCATAATTTTTCTCTAGCTTGTGCGCCAAATTCAGATTGAGAGACTTGTCAATGGTGTTATATGGTCTTCCAAGAATAACAACCGCCGGAAGATTTTCGCTCAACACCTTTTTCAGGACTTTTTCGCCTGTCTTCGCTAACTCAAGATTGAAGGACTTTTCCGCTTTATAGGCGTTCTTTAATGCCCCCTTCAGATCCCTTTTGGAGATATTGAATTTCTTTGCAAAAGGGAGAAGATCATTGAAGACCGCCTTTTCTCCATAATGATAAGGCATAGTCGGCGTCAAGAACTTGTCTTTATAGTCAGCAAAAAGGTTTGATGATCTCACGACAAAAGGGAGGGTCATTCCCCAAGGACAGACGTAATAGATCTTGGACTTTGGATCTCCGTCCATGGAGTGAGAAGAGAGGATATTTGGTAGCCAGATATAATCGACTCCCCTGTCTATCAACTCCTGCACATGACCGTGAGCAACCTTGATTGGATAACATGGTTCGGAGACTGTAGATTCCAGCCCCGATTTGATAACCTTCTTATTTGTCTCTCCGCTGGTGACAACAGTGAATCCCAATGTCGACAACAAGGCGTGCCAAAACGGAGCCTGGTCCCAATAATACATCGACTCAGGAATTCCGATGAGAGTTTTATTTAAACTGTTTTCAGTTTTTGGATATTCATTGATGACGCCTTTTAGAATCTCGTCCCGTTTCTTAAACAGATTACCTATTACGGCCCCTTCAACGGCTTTTGTCTTGCTTCTGAATTTTTCAGAACATTTATCTCCCCAATAGGTCTTCGTATTATCGACGTTAAATTCCTGAATGTCACATGAGTTCGTGCAACCGTTGCAGGCAAATTCACGCATCGAATATGAAACCTTTGAGAGATCAAATCCTTTAAAGCTGGTTTTGATGCCTGTTTCCAGGACCAAATCCCGCACCAAAAGAGCCGAACCAACAGCACCAATAACACCGTTGTGCGGTGGAACTGTAATCTTCTGGTTCAAAATCTGCGAGAAGGCCGCGGCAACTGCATCATTATATGCAGTTCCGCCCTGGAAGAATATTTTTTTACCGATCGGTCTCTTCCCGACAACTCTGTTCAAATAATTTGTGACGATTGAATATGCCAGACCGGCCAAGAGATCATCAGTCCCGGCGCCCTGAAGCTGGAAACTATTGATATCTTTTTCAATGAAGACCGTGCATCGCTCTCCCAGTTTTACCGGCCTCTTTGAGACAAACGCCCTCTTTGCAAATTCATCTTTGATCGCAACACCCATTCTATCTGCCTGCTCTTCCAAAAATGAACCGGTTCCTGCCGCACAAGCTTCATTCATGGCAAAATCAACAACAATTCCGTTTTCAATACTGATGTATTTTGAATCCTGTCCACCGATTTCAAAAATGGTGTCGGGCTTGG
>CAZTCA010000002.1:28249-42476 GCA_964612405.1 uncultured Pseudomonadota bacterium | reverse complement strand
GCCTCCTCGCGATGACAAGTCGAATTTCCCGACAGGCTCCTAGGGGTCAGACCCCTGGTGTCTCATTTCCTGATTTCAACAGGGAGTCAGTTATTTCATTTATCAGCCAATGTCAACTATGTCAGCAGACAGTGCATTTTTCCTTGACGCATAATAAGATGTGGTATAAAACCAGTCGCATAAAGGGAGGTGCCTATGGGTTCTGATCCAATCGGTGCGGTTTCAACATTAAGGCAAGTTTTAAGGCTAGACCATGCAGAAACGGGTGGGGCTGGCAAGACCGGGATGGAAGCGCCGGTTGCAGCTGGACTTATAGGTGTGGGTGGAGCTAGAACCGCCGTGGCTGACGCCTTCGCCAGAAGAGCCCTAACAAAAGCTGGTAAATATCTTCCGGGTTTTAATAGATTCAACGTTCGCACACAGCAGGATGAGTTTATCAAGATGATTCGTCAGGAGTGCCCTGGTATAGGAATGACGGAGTTGGCAAGGATTGCCTCTCGTAACTTTCTCGGTTTTTTGACAATGCTGAAAGTCTCTTCAAGTACAGGTTTTACGGCAGATAGTTTACCCGCCCAACATGAAGCAGGTGCAATAAAATTTCGATCTAAACTTGAACATGAGCAAGATCTCAGAAATAATATTAGCAACGACTGTGGCGGCCCCAGATCCGGAGGCAAAATTCCTGAGGGAGCCCCCGACTTCAGAACAATGGTAGAGAGGCCGGCATTTATAGAAAATCCTGAGCCTCACCCCAGTTCATTAGAACCAGAAGCCTCTTGGATACCAGAACCACAACCCTGGTGGGTACCTGTTGGTGCCGGAATAGCCATCGTGTTAGGCGCAGTTGCGAAGGCGGTTGTGACTGGATTTTGCCCAGCTTCCGCTGGGATTTTTCTGGCAACAACTCCGGAAGAAAATATAAGCCTAGAAGGTATTAGGAATGCCGGCGGGTCATTATAGGACGCCCATTCAATCTTTTCCCAAATAATTTACTTTAATGAACATCTGTTCTTGGCTGAGGGGTCTATTCTTACCCGCCCTCCTACGTATAATTCGTATACCGTCATAATAGCAACCTGCTGATCTCACACAACTTTTGCTCGAATTTCAGACACAATTTCAAAGTGATAATCGATGAGGTGCCAATACACCCGGATTTAATACGACTATTAATCGTAACTTGTTGATATCATTTAGCATAATTTCGATTTTCCCCGGTGGCACACTACTTGCTTTAGAAGGCCACCATGAAGACCAAGAAAAAGGGGAAAAATATGAAGATCAAATTAATAGTACTGACACTGGTTCTTGCGATTGCCGGTCCTGCCTATACCGATGTCATTGGCGGATACGTCAATACGGAAGAAAAAGAATTCGCGATCGTCTATGACGCCATCACCAGTCAGCAGGTCCTTCTGGGCGCGTCACTGGAATCGATCATACTGAACCGCGGATCCAATTCCCGTTTTGGAAAACTCTATATCGTTTATCCAAACGGCTATTCAAAGATTTCATATCGTCCCTATCGTGACAGATACGGAATCAGCATTGCGGCGCCGCATGACAGCTATGATAAAATTGTTTATGTAGATTATTATGCAAGAATTGTCGGCGGTATCGGTCTTGGTGATGGTGAGATTTTTAACATTGCATCCAAACACAGGGCATATGAAGCCGCTGAAAATGCTGAGCTGGTAACAGTTGAGAGACAAAGCGACTTGTACGAAGGTGTTGAGCTTGCGGCAGGGAGTGTCAGATCCGCTTATAGAATGGAAGATCGGTTCAAAAGGCAGATGTTCTCCGGGGCAGTCGAGACGACAAGCGGAAGTGATGTGAGAAAGGTTGTTGACGGAATCATCGCCGCTTCAAATACCGACTCCTTCCCGTTTGCAAGCCTTGAAGAACTGCTCTTCGATAATGATTATGCTGTTGAAACCGAACCATTAATGCCCGGAGTAGATATTATTGCTCACGGCGACAATGGTGGCGGAGGCGATGGACTTATTAATCATGGGGATAACGGTGGTGGCGGAAACGGTCTCGTTGCCCACGGTGATAATGGCGGAGGCGGCAATGGTCTTATCAATCACGGCGATAACGGTGGCGGAGGTAATGGCTTGGTCGCCCATGGTGATAACGGTGGTGGCGGAAACGGACTTTGCAACGATGAATCATGTGCAGGCGTTGTGGTCCACGGCTTCTCAGGAGAAGCAATGCCGACCATTCCTCTCCCGAACATCAACGCCACACTTCACGGCACAATTATTTATGTGATGTAAACACCGGCTACTTCCAGAATTTCGCAAATTCCAGTTTATTTCTTAGATCATCCGCAATTGTGTAGAAACACGGAATCACGATCAGCGTCAGTGCAGTTGAGAATAACAATCCCCACATCAACGCCAGCGCCGCAGGAATTAATATCGGATCTGATCCCCACAATCCATAGGCAACCGGAAAGAGACCTAAAACCGTCGTGGCAACTGTAATCAAGACGGGGCGGAGACGAACCCTGCCGGTTTCAATAACGGCCGCATCACGTTCGAGGCCCTCGGATCTCCTCTTGTTGATAAAATCAATCAGGATGATTGCGCTGTTAACAACAACTCCGGAGAGACCGACTGTCCCGAGAAGGGCCAAGAAACTCAAAGGCTGTCCGTGAAATAAAAACGAAATAGCAACACCGACAATCCCAAACGGTATCGCCATCATAACAATCAACGGCTGAACGACCGATTTGAAGTTTGAGGCCAGAATCAGGAATATCATGAATACAGCCAAGAGAAAGGCGCGATACAGGCTATCCATAGATTCAGATGTCTCCTCATATTCTCCGCCAAATGTTATTGTGTTCCCGGGATGATCATTTGCAAAATCTTTATATTCCTTTGATAATATTGAGGCCACTTCCATGGAGGTGGTTTTCCCCTGATCAACATTTGCCGTAACATTAATCGTCCTTCGCCTATCCACGTGTTTAACGGTTGATATCCCCGGTTGTTTTTCATATGACGCAATTTCCGGAAGCGGAACAAGATCGCCCCTCGCGTTAACCACCTTCACATATTTCAGGCTCGTTTCATCATATTTCACATCATAGGGAAATCTCACGCGTACATCTATCTCTTCATCGGCCTTCTTTATTGTGGTAGCAACGGCACCATCATATGCCTGCCTGATAGCCTGAGCCACTTCACTGTATGTAACTCCCGCCCGCATCGCCCTTGCCTCGTCAATTGTAACCCGAATTTCGCCCTTCCCCTCTTCATAGTCATCACGAATGTCACTCACACCTTCAATTTTCGCGAGCGATTTTTTTACGTCTTCCGCTATAACATTCAGATCTTCCAGTTTGTCTCCGCGCAGTTTCACAGCAACCGCCTTTCCAACGGGCGGGCCGGGAGACGGCTCTTCAAATGTTATCTCTTCAAAACCTTTCAGCTCTTTGCTCTTTTCTCTAAGTTCTTCGGTAATTTCTTTCGCTGTGCGATCCCGGTCTGCCTCCGGTTTCAGATAAGCAATGATCTGTCCAAAATTTGATGCCCGCTGTGTGAACGGATCGTGTGGATCGGCATGGATGATGCCCAGTTGTGTAACGTAATCATCCAACTCATTCTCTGGAAGCGACTCAACCATTTTTTCTACTTCTTTAAACTTTTCTTCCGTCACTTCCAGCGGCGTTCCAACCGGGAGTTTCCCTCTCACAAAAAACATTTCAATGCCTCTTGATGGAAATAATATCACAGGTAGGAAGAATTTTATGATCAAAACAGTTATAATGAGGAGCCCGAAGACACCGCCTGCAACTCTATATCTTCTTTTCAGGACACCGCGCAAAACCTTCTCATACCAATTCGTGACGGTAATTAGACACGTTCTTGCTTTCTTAAATATTTGAATATCAGCCAGGCGCGTCTTGGGAAGGCGGCCCATTTCGGACAGATGTGAGGGGAGAATAAAGAGTGCCTCTAATAACGAGACTGACAGTGCAATAATCACAACAACCGGAATTGCCCAGATAAACTTGCCCATGATTCCTGTCATAAACATGAGCGGCATAAATGCGGCAATCGTTGTCAAAATTGTGGCAGTAACCGGTTTCCACACCTCGAGCACGCCAATCACCGCCGCTTCTTTGTAGGATTTTCCGGACTCAACATATCTGAAGATATTTTCAGCTACAACAATGGCGTCATCAACCAACATTCCTAGAACGAGGATCAGACCGAACAAGGATATGAGATTGATATTTACGTCCACGCTTTTCATAATAAAAAATGCAGACATGAACGCGATGGGTATTCCAACAGCGGTGACCAGAGCAACTCTCGGATTTAAAAAGAATAGAAGCGACAAAACCACCAGGACGATTCCAATAAATCCGTTTTGGACAAGAACCCTGAGACGCCTCTTCAGATAGTATGAAAAATCGTTGATCAGGTTTATTTCCAAGCCATCGTTGATGTTTTCTTTATACTGATCAGTGACTCTTTTGATCTTATTAACAATATCAATCGCATCTGCCGATTCTCTCTTCACAACGGTCAGGTTGATAGCGCGGCCGCCGTTTGTTTTATAGACAACCTGCTCTTCTGCAAAGCTGTCTGTGACGGTGGCGATATCTCTCACCCTGACAGAATTTCCCGCATCATTTGCGCGGACAATTACTTCTTTGATTTCTTCTGCTGTCTCAAATTCTCCGGTCGTCCTCAGGAGATATTCTTTCTCTTCTCTCATTAATTTGCCGCTGGGCTTGCTGACATTTCTCCTTGCAAGGGCCTGAACCACTTCTGCCAGTGCAATATGATATTCTTCTCCCTTTTTGGGGTCCACTTCGACCCACATCTCTTTGTCTCTCCAACCGTTTCGCGTGATGCCGGCAACTTCCGGCAGATCCAAAATCTCTTCTTCAAGCATTTTTGCATGGCGTTGCAGTTGATGTTCATCCATCTCACCGCTGAGGCTTACCTCAATCACTGGGATATCCTTGGACTCAATTTCTACAACTTGCGGAGGATCGGGGAGGTCGACCGGGAGATCTTTTGTCTTATCAACCGCTCGTTGAATGTCAGTGACAACCTCTTTGGTATCGTCGGCATTGGAATCTATTTGAATTGCAATGACAGAAAAACTTTCAATGGAGGCCGACGTCATCTCTTTTACATCAGAGACCTCATTTAATTCTTTTTCCAGAGGGATTGTTATTAATTTCTCTATCTCTTTCGGTGATGCCCCGTCATAAACCGTTGTGATGATAACAATATCATAGGCCACGTTGGGAAAGAGATCGCGATTCATCGATTTCAACGTGACAGCACCCGCAACAATAATAAAAATTGTTAAGAGATTAACAAAGAGAGGCTGTTTAATAAAAAATTGTATCAGTTTGTTCATATTTTGAAGTCATTGCGAACCCGAAGGGTGAAGCAATCTAATGAATAAACTATTTTTCACTAGATTGCTTCGCTCACGCTCGCAATGACCAGCAATAATTACAAATCTATTAACACGTTCTCAGCCAGCTTCAGACCCAACACCGTATTTATATAATTTTCCCAGGCGCTCAGCGCTGACTGCTCGCTCATCAGGCGATCATCCTGATATCTGATGATCAACTCGGAGCTTGATCTTCCGATTTGATACTTCCCCAGCTCCTGTCTCAATTTTTCTTTTTGGAGTTTTTCCGCCTGCTCGGCATTTTTTAGAATTTCAATGTTTGTATTGAGTCTGCTGACAAGCTCTGAAACGGAATTCGCAATATCGTTTTCTAGTTCCTTCAGCTGAAAAATTGCCTTGGCCTTTCCGTGGCGCGCCTGCTTTGCCTCGGCCCTTGCGCCCCTGTTTTCCAGAGGAAATGAGAGACCCATGCCAACGGTCCACGCAGGGCTATCTATGTCTTTCACGGTTGAGGCATAGGACGTTGTAATATCGTTCAGCGAAAATGTTCCGAAGACATCAAGCTCCGGCCATCTTTTGTTTTTTGCCGCAACAAGGGTTATGTTCTGCCTCTCGACTTCTGCCTTCTGTGCAAGATAATCCCATCTCCTAGACAGCGCCGTTGTGACGGCATCTTCTCTTGTTGGAATCTCTTCATGAATAAAATGCGGCGATTCGTCCTTGGGTTCAAGATTCGTTTCGGAATCATAAGCCAAGAGAACTCTCAGCTCCTTTTCCAACTGCTCTTTCAAAATATTCGCTCCCGCCAAACCGTTTTCTCTATTGAGCAAATTTGCCTGCGCGGCAAGGACATCGGACTTTTCCGCAGTACCTAAACTCTTTCTCTTATTGGTTATATTCAAAAAACTCTTCGCATCACTAACCGACGACTCCCACGAAGATACATTTTTACTCGCAATCACCCACTGCCAGTAAAGAGAGAGTACACCCTGTGCGATCGAGGCAATCCGGTATTTTGTGCCGTAATCGGCCGCGGCGAACGCTTTTCTGGCCTGATTCACAACCGCCCTGTCGTTCATTCCGATAACATTCTTTAGAAGTGATTGAGAAACTGAGAATTGCAGGATTGATTCAAATGTTGCGTCCGTCGGAAAGATGCTGGCTCCATTAATCACAGGCGACCCAAAAAGCTTTGATCTCTGGTTTGTCCAGTCAATGCTGGCGGACGTTCCGCTTGCAAATTTTCTCGCAACACCCAGATTCCAGTTAGTCATATCCTGACGGGTGCCAAAAAAGGTGGAACTGCGCTTGGATTCATCTCGCGTATGATTTGCATCTAACGTCAGCTGTGTATCAAACATCGATTTGGAAGACATGAGAAGAGCTTCCACTTCACCAAGCTCTTCTCTTGCAATTAATGTCTGAGGGGCATCTCCAAGCACTCTTGAAAGGACATCTTCCGCACCAATCGTTACCGTACTCTCTGCATGAGCGATTGACGGTATAAGCCACGCAAATATAAAGAGAATTCTCCAGTTCATTGGGCAAAGGGCAAATATGCTATCATCTTTTATCCAGTTTGCAAGTGATTTTTAAACAATCCCCGATGAATGCGTTCAGCCGCCGGTGGCATGGCTTTCTGACAACCTTGAGTTTGACTCTGGCGAGGCCCTCTTTTTTAAAACCTAGCTTTTTGGCCGCCTTTTTGGAGACATCTATTATGCGATTCGTGTAATACGCGGGCCCTCGGTCATTGATCCTGACCCTCACGTGTTTTCCGTTTTCGAGATTTGTGACCTTGACTATTGTTCCAAACGGAAGCGTTCTGTGGGCCGCCGTCATCTTTGACGGCTTAAATCTCTCTCCATTTGCCGTTCTCTTCCCGGCTTCGTGACCATACCAGGAAGCGGTGCCCACGGCCTTGAAAGGCTCATTCTTTACAAATTTAGGATCCCTCATCCTTCCGCCGCCACAAGCTGGGATGATAAACAGCACCGCAAGAACAAGAACGATATATTTTTTATTAGACAACATCATGAATATGCTGAATATATACCACATAAATGAAGGGGAGGCAAATAATGTCCACAGCAAGATTTATCTTTGACACTGCACGAAGATCTGCCGATTTGTACTACGCAACCAGGCTTGCAACGCCGGATCCGTTTATATATTTTGAAATCAACCGAAAAAAATATATTGTTATAAAAGATACGGATATTGTTCAGGCGAAAAAATCCGCCCGCGTACATAAAGTACTATCCCTTTCACACTATTCAAAAAAGGCCGAGAAAAGATTTAAAAAACCGAGCCAGATAGATATTCTAGACACGATCTTCAAAGAATTCAGAGTTAAAAAACTTGAAATCCCTCCCGATTCTCCTTTTGATTTTATCGATCAGCTACGGAAACGTCACTATAAAATAATTGTGGGTGACATACCCCTTTATCCAGAAAGAACGCTGAAGACCAAAGAAGAAAAAAAGTTTATTACCGATGCACAAAAAACCGTATTCACTGCTATGGGTCTGGCGGAAAAGGCTCTGCGTTCCACAACCATAAGAAAGAACCTTCTATATTATAAAGGAAAGCCTTTCAAATGCGAAGATCTTCGTTCAATAATCAATGTCGAGCTTTTGAGTCGTGGATATCTCGTTCCGGAAGGAACTATTGTCAGTTGTGCCAAGAATTCATTTAATATCCACGCTACAGACATGGGCCTTTTGCGTCCACACGAGCCTATCATTATAGATATCTTCCCAAGATCTATGTCATCGCTGTATTGTGGTGACGCAACAAGAAGTTTTTGTGTCGGCAAGGCGCCTGATAAACTGAAAAAGATGCACGCCGCCGTCAAGGCCTCTCAGGAACATGCAATAAAGAACATAAGACACGGAGTTAACGGTAAAGATATTCACGCCGGAGTTCATAAAGTTCTCGAGAGCTATGGATACAAAACAGGAGAGACTGCCGGCCTGATGCAGGGCTTTGTCCATTCAACGGGGCATGGCGTGGGAATCGAAATTCACGATGTACCGATACGCATTGGTCCTGTAGATGAAATATTAAAGACCGGCATGGTTGTGAGCGTAGAACCCGGTCTATATTATAAAAGTATCGGTGGAGTCAGGATTGAAGATCTTGTCTATGTAACAAAAAATGGATGTGAAATTTTGGGCCGCTTTCATAAACGCTTGGAAATATTGTAAGGGGGAATTATATGTCTAAAGCACGATTTATCTTTGATAACGCCGCAGTCAATACCGATTTATATTATGCAACAAAGTTTGTGACTGCTCACGACCCATACGCATTCTTCGAATACAAAAATAAAAAATATCTTCTGCTGGATATGCTTGAGGTTGGTCGCGCCAAAAAAGAGGCAAAAGTAGACAAAATTTTGACTGTCCAGGATTATAGAGAAGATATCGAACTCAGAAAAGGAAACCCCGGTGACATTGCCGACGTATTACAGGTTGTTTTTAAAAAATACAAAATCACAACTATTGAAGTTCCGCCGTCGTTCCCCATCTCTTTTGCTCAGGTGTTGAAAAAGAGAGGTTTCAAGGTTCAAGTCGGATCATTTCCATTCTATCCGGAAAAGTCCAAGAAGGGACCTGCGGAAAAGAAGGTCATGATTAATGCCCAAAAAGATGTCTTCAAACTTTTCGCATTCACGGAAAAGATTCTTAAAAAATCCAAGATAAAGGGGAACAGGTTATATTATGAGGGAAAAGTCCTGACCTCTGAGTTTGTCATGTTTCAGCTCTCGGTAGAAATGCTGAAAATGGGTTATAACCCAAAAGATTCCCTGATTGTTGCCTGCGGAAAAGATGGAGCCGATCCTCACAATCTGGGTAGCGGACCCCTGAAACCTCATCAATTAATTATTGTCGACATCTTTCCAAGATCTGAAAAGACTTATTATTGCGGAGATGCAACAAGGACATTTTGCAAGGGGAAGGCTCCGGAAAAATTAAAGAAACAATACAACGCGGTTAAAAAGGCACAGGAGTATGGAATCGGGCTTATAAAAGCCGGAGCCAACGGCCGAATAATTCACGAAAAGATTGTGAAATATTTTGAGGATCTTGGCTACAAGACAGGCGAAATCAATGGGTCGTATCAGGGATTTATTCACGGCACAGGTCACGGCATCGGTCTTTCGGTTCATGAATATCCGCCGTTTATTGCCGCGAAGGATTGCAAGCTTGAGGCCGGCCAGATCGTCAGCGTTGAACCCGGGCTCTATTATAAGGGTATTGGTGGCGTGAGAATTGAAGATTTGGTCTACATCACAAAGACCGGATGCGAGATCCTAGCGGGCTATCCAAAAAAGTTAGAGATCCTATAATATTTTTTTTAGTGCTTTTTTGCCCTTCTTCATTTACCATCCGAGTTCATGAGAACCCTGCTAATCGTATTGGCCGTTGTCATCTTGCCACTGGGCGCATACTCAATGGCGTCCAAAGATGCCGCTCCGTTCGAGGGATGGAATAAACTGGATACAAAGGCCAGGGCGGCATGGAATTCACATGATCCATCCAAAGATGAGTGGCTGGAGGCAATCGTCGGGGCCGATGTGGATATAAAAAAGAAACATCAGGCGGCGCTCACAAAGGCCGGTTTTGTATATCGTAGCATCATTCTAAACTTTGCGACCGGCAGGATTATGATAAAAAATATGGATGATCTGACTAAACTAAAATTCGTAAAATCGGTAGAAGGATCTACTTCGCTATCTAAAAAGAAAAAATAGGGGGAATACAACGTGAAAAAATATCTAATCATTCTATCTTTAATGATCGCGGGCAATATTCATGCGGCGACCAAGATCGATCCTCTGTTTAATATAATGAAGGCAAACCCGTCATTTGCCGTTTCGAATATGAAGGCGTTCGGAACAAAGGCAATCTCTGGAACGACTTATACAGAAGCCCTGATCAGGGCAAGTGACGTTGAGGCGGCAAAGAAATTGATCACCTCCGTCGGCGGAAACTACCGTTCAGTCATCAAAAATTTTATCACGGCTTCAATCCCGCTATCTTCTCTGGACACACTTAACCATTCTGACGCCATTATATATATAGAGACGGCGCGGCCGATGAGAATGAAGATGAATGATGCGCGCATAGTGTCGCGCGTGGCAGAGGTTCAAGACGGAACAGGAACCGGGACGGCTTATGACGGAACCGGAGTCATTGTTGGAGTGATAGATTCCGGTCTGGACTGTGCACACGCGGATTTTAATGATGCAGATGGAGATTCGAGGGTTCTTGCATATTGGGATCAGACAATCTCCGGAGATGGCGTAAGTGAAATAGATAGTTCAAACGGAACCGAATATACCGGAAGCACTATATCAGACGGAACATGTGTCAACTCGCCCGATGCGACAGCAAGCGGTGACGATGGCGGACATGGAACACATGTGGCGGGGATTGCGGCAGGAAATGATGCTACGTATAGAGGTGTGGCGCCGGATGCAAATATTATCGGCGTAAAATTATATTCCGTTGAGGTGGTAAACAGTTCGTATGATCAGTATCTCTCCACCCTTTCCACATACGTTATAGATGCTGTTAACTATGTCTTTAAAAAGGCTCAAAGCCTTGGAAAGCCGGCCGTTGTGAATTTGTCAATCGGAACATCGCTTGGACCGCATGACGGAGAATCGAGTTTTGAAGCCGCACTTGATGCATTGCTAATTGAAAGCGGAACAACTGAAAAACAGGGACGCGCAATTGTCAATGCGGCCGGAAATGAAAATGCCCTTATCCTGGACAATGATTATGCCGGAGGAATCCACGCAGCTATTGATGTCAGCACCGGTTCGCCGAAGGCATTTGAGATACTCGCTCCATACATATCGGAGAAAAATCCAGTCGGAGCAATCGGCGGTGTGTATATTGATATTTGGTTAGAGAGCACAAGCTCCTGTTCAATCTCAATGAACGCATACAATAAAAGCAAAACTACACTTAACGGATCGATGTCGGCAATCACCGCCGGAGAGTCTAACGCAAGTTCACCCTCGACAGATGGAACAGTTTCAATGTCAGTCGATTTTTCAGATGATGCCAATGCAAATAACGGAAAACAACATGCGGTTGGTCTCATCACCGCAACATCAAGTACGGCAATGTTCTCATATTCATTTGACCTGGTGTTTACTGGCGAATGCGACGGAGATGCGTGGCTTTATTATGACTACGTTTATTTTAACCTCTTTACAAAGGGCCGCGCGGATCTGTTCGATCCCGGCGTTTCATATACATATGTTGACGGTGACAGTAATTCCACAATGACCATCCCGGCAACGGCGAACAACGTGATCGCTGTAGGATCGTTCCTTGGAAGGGACGAATGGATCGACGCAAACGACACAACGCATTCTCAGGAAGCGGTACTCGGCGGGACGACCGGAGATATTTCAACATTTTCAAGTCTGGGACCGACGGCGGACGGAAGAACAAAGCCCGAAATCGCGGCTCCCGGAGAACCGATAATATCAACACTTGTTTCAAATAATACCATATCCAATAGCTCCAAGGGAGATGCCACTCACTGGAAACTGCAAGGGACATCAATGGCCGCGCCACACATCACCGGAATCGTTGCGTTGATGCTGGAAAAGAACGGCTGTCTCACTCCAACACAGATAAAAAATTATATCATCGGATCCGCAGACAGTGATGTCTACACCGGATCATCACTGCCCAATAACGAATGGGGCTATGGCAAGATCGATGCGGTCGAGGCGTTGAATTCCGTGACAGCCACAGATTGCACGCCTAGTAATGATAGCGAAGAGGGGACAGACGACGGCGATGACGATGACGATTCTACAGCATCAAGCTCCGGCTGTTCAAATATCGGTAACGGAGGACCTGGAAGTGCGAGCATCCTACTTTTTGTGCTGACCATCCCACTTCTTTACATCGCAAGAAAAAGGAGTTCCAAAACCTCATGTCATATAAGGGGGAAATGAATTTCAACAGGTTAATAATATTAATAATTTTAGCCATTTCCACGGCTTCTCAAACGGCGCTTGCCAGCTATCTGGACACCCCACGCTTCACCAAGAATGATTGGAAGTCATTCACTTTTTGTCAGCAGTCATTTGTTCTTGGTTATATTGCATATAAAGAAAAGGATAGTAAGACCGCTCTCAAGCATTTTTCAAACTGTGACGGCCAATACCCGCTTCTCCAGAATTATATTTCGGATTATATCAAGAAGATCCAGAGCGGAGATTATGATTTCTTTTATATAGAACCAAAAAAAGAGGCCGAGAACGATATAGAGACATACAAAAAGGAAATCGCAAACGAGTATATATCCAAAGCGCAGAAAAAAGAATTAATACATAAACTTGGAAAAGCATATTTTAATGCAAGGAGATATGTTGAGGCGGCGACATATTTTAGAAAATCACTCGATCTTGGGGTAGAGAATAAAAATTCATACTCCTATCTTGCGGCGGCAATTGCAAGACAGGACAGAAACGAAGAGGCGGTTTCCGTTTATCGGGAATTTATGAGCGCTTACCCGAAAGAATCCAAGAATGTGCTCCTGAAAATCACATATCTTCTGCTTGAAGATGGAAAATTTTCCGAAGCTAAAAAAGAACTCGCAACAATCAGAAATAAATATCCTCACTACAAGAGGGATAACGTCAGGTGGTATCTGGCCTGGTGTGAATACAAGCTAAAGAATTACTCTAACGCGGCAAAAATACTTGAATCACTTAAAAAACACAAACGAGACGGATGGTTTGAAAGAGCCTCATATTGGGAGGCAAAAAACCTTTCCGGATTGGGTAAAACTCAAGAGGCAAAAAAGATCTATCAATCCATTGTTGATAGTGATCCCCTATCCTATTATAGTTTCCTTGCATCGAAAGAGTTGAAAAAATCTTCCACTTCATTTTTACCGCTTGCGTCAGATAAACCCAAAAATGATATATTTGTCCTGTCTTCGTCTGAACATCTTGATCGTGCGGCAGAACTTGACAAGTTGAGAATAAAAGAATTGGTGGCAAATGAGCTGTTAAAAATGGTTGAAGGGAAAACGAAGGATGTAGACTGGTGGCTTGTCTATGAATTGGCAAAGAATAATGACGCCTGGAATGTGGTCTTTAAGGTTTCTAAGAATAAATTTTCCGAATTTCTCTCCACGGACAAAATCTTTCCTGATGAAAAGATTGTCGAGGCAAGAAAGACATGGGAGGGGGCGTTCCCAAGGGCATACAAAAATCACGTTGAAGAACTCGCATATGTGAAGATGGTTGACCCAAAACTTGTCTGGTCAATGATGAGAGAGGAGTCGACCTTCAGATCTAACGTTGTATCAAGGGCCGGGGCAATCGGACTCATGCAGTTAATGCCAGCCACAGCAAAGCGGGTCACGCTCCACCCTATTAACGATAGCGATCTCGTTGATCCACATTTGAATATTGAATTGGGAATCAATTATTTAGGGCTTCTCACAAAACACTTTGACGGCAATCCGATATTTATGATAGCCGCCTATAATGCAGGAGAGAGCGCTGTTGAGAGGTGGATACAAAAGAAGCTTGATACAAGGATTGAGGAATTTATTGAAGAGATTCCGTATAAAGAGACGAGAAATTATGTGAAGAAGGTTTTGCGGTCCTATTGGATATATTCCGCCCTTTATAAATAACCATAAGGGGTCAGACCCCCTCTAACGCTGCTCATAGAAAAATATTAATCTCATCGGCATTAGCGCGGAGGGGTCAGACCCCCGCCAAGGCGGTCGAATTCGGACATGGCGAATCTATCGGTCATGCCTGCAATATAATCAC
>CAZTCA010000002.1:0-28149 GCA_964612405.1 uncultured Pseudomonadota bacterium | reverse complement strand
AGGCGGTCGAATTCGGACATGGCGAATCTATCGGTCATGCCTGCAATATAATCACAGATGTGTCTCTCCAGTATATAATCTTTTTCAACCTTGCACCTAAACGACTGGGACAACAATTTCGGATCGTCTCTATACTTTTTAAAAAGATCCTCCACAATTTTTTGTGCCGTCTCGGCCATCTCCTCCACACGCTTGTGTTTGTATAAGTTTACGAAAAGGAATTTTCTCAGCTTGCCCACCTCGCCTTTCAATCCTTCTGAAAAGTCTGCAAGGTTCTTCCCTTTGTGTCTGACGTCTTCAATCGTCTTAATATTTTCGGAGGCGATTCTATTGCCAATCTCCATCTGAACATCAGACACAAATAGATGAATCAGCCTTCTGACCACCTGATATATCCATATTTTTTCAGGCACATCCGGATATAGCTTTTTCACTTCTCTAAATATTTTGTTCCACAATCCAATGCCGGAGAGTTGTTTGATTTTTATCAGGCCGGATTTCAATCCGTCATCCAGATCGTGATTTAAATATGCAATCTCATCCGCAATATTTACGATTTGCGCTTCAATAGTTGGATATCCCTGTTTTGTGAAACTCCCAATTGAGGGTCTGTCAAATTCACTTGCATGTTTTGCAATTCCTTCGAGAACTTCATAAGACAGATTCAGCCCGGTAAATTCCGGATACCTATATTCCAACAGTGTCACAACGCGATAGCTCTGCCGGTTATGTTCAAAACCACCAAAGTTTTTCATCATCCGGTTCATTGTGGCCTCTCCGGAGTGGCCAAAGGGGGTGTGACCCAAGTCATGAGCAAGCGAAATCGCCTCTGCAAGGTCCTCATTCAATCTTAAGGATCTTGCTATCCCACGAGAGATTTGCGCGACCTCAAGAGTATGCGTAAGACGGGTGCGATAATAATCCCCCTCATGATTCACAAAGACCTGCGTTTTATACTCAAGCCTTCGGAATGCCTCGGAATGGACAATGCGGTCTCTGTCTCTTTGAAATGAACTTCTGAACTCACACTCATCTTCGGGAAATTCGCGTCCTAGGCTCTTTTGAGAAAGCATGGCACATGGAGCCAGAGTCTCGCTCTCCCTCTTCTCATAATCTTTTCTTTGTAGCATTTGGTTAAATATCCCAAAGACGCCAACATCAGACTTACAAACCCTTCAGATTATAATCGAAGAGCGCTGATGGCATCTTGCCTGCGACTTCTACCAGACGATCACGATGTAAAAGCTTTTCGCCGGCTCCTTCCATATAATTAAGGAATGTCTGTTCGATTTCTTCGGCATTTGTAGAGGCATATAGTTTTGCGACTTTTTTCATGAGCTCCGGAATCACTTCCACCATTTTGTCGAAGTCTATAGTCCACCTTCCGGCCTCTTCATTGAATATCAATGCGCCGTTCTCGGCAAGAAACCCGATTTGGACGGTTGACAGTCTTGAATAAGGCGAAGAAGAACTGAATTGCGGACCGTTTCTTGAACCTCTCAGGATATGACGAAACGCCCACGCCATATCATAAATAATCTCTTTCCTGAATTTCTCTGTCTCCTCTATCATATGGACATCACTGTATTCACCGGTTGCGTGTTTTGCCAGCGCATCTTTATAAAATTCAGTCGTCATATATAGTGAACCGGTTTGCGCCTTCATCTCTTCAATGTAGAGACCCCAATTCTGCCCGCTCCTGGCCGCCAACCTCTCTCCGTATGTGTTATCACTCCCCGGTATTTTAGTGGCACCTCTCGGCCCCAGATTATGAAAAATTTCATGATTCACAGTAGACTCCAGCCCCACATTTTCATCGAACATTTCAAGATATGACGCATCAAAGAGCGGCATGACATAATCCTTCATCAGTTTGTTGCTATACGCCTTCATTGTCTTATTTGCGTATATCATGGTGCCGCGCATGCACTTCCCTTTTCCGTCCGGTCCGCACCAGTTGGGAAGAGTTTGGCCTATTGGCGTTCCCCATGGTCCGCCGACATCATCGCCGTTTGCATAAATAACGTTCAAAAATATTGGGAGCTGAATCTGTATCTCCCTTTTGATATAGTCTTGTGGGTTGCCAATCAAATTTACCAACTTCTCTTCAAATTGTGCAACTGCCGGTTTTAGATGCTCAACAATTGTCTCCACACCATTATTCCTGAGGCCGATATTATAATGGAATCTTGCTTTGCTGTTGCAATTATCCCCCACACCGTCTCCGCCGGTCTCGTCAGCACCAATGCGGGCGAATAATAACGAATCTGATGCCAGAAAGTTTGCCCATGAAATATCCGAGGTGGCATATGGAAATGATTCTTTGCTCTCAAATGCATCCGCCACATCTTTCAGGTGCGCCGCAAAGACCGTCTCTCTTTGAATGTTTTCAAATATGGCCGCCGCTTCTCGTAGTATTGTTGCGGCGCGTCCGAGCTCACTTGACCAAGCCGCGGAATATGGAACCGCGACCAGATCCCCTTGCTCATTTCTCGCGACAACCTCAAACGGACTCGACATCTCATCAACCTGCTCGCAACTGACATCGCCCGGAACCACGCCGCTTGTCCTGTCGGGCAGTGACGGAATGGCAACACAAAACTTTGATAAATCAGCCAAACACCACGGATGACCATATCTATCAATCAACTCCCTGTCTGCATCAGTTTCTGCTTTAATTCTGTCATCGGGACTGGCGCCAACCTGTTTTTGATACAAAAACTCCATGACCGGAGCAGCCTCGAGAAGCTTTTTTATTCCATCCCTGTAAAATGCAATCTCCTCATCCGTAACATCCGAAAAACCTTTCAATGCCGCGATTAGATCCGTCGTCTCCTGTTCAACAACTGTAAACTCAAGCTCTCTTTGGACCTTTGCCGTGCGAAGTGCGTCCATCATTGACCGGTAAACCGTCCTGAAATCAGCGACAAAATAATACTTATCTCCTTTATTGGTGATGTATTTCTCTTTTCCGGTGCCGGAAAACTCTTCGCCATCAATGGTGCCGTCTTCCAACACGAACGTTTTGTCAGAATTTCTATCTTCCCAGACAAGGGGCGTTTCTCTCTTCACCTTTGCATATACCTCATTAAAATCGACCGCTTCCATGATGGGATAATCAAAGTCCATGGCCTCGGTCCCGGACTCCTCACCCTTGAAGCCCAAGTATATAAAGATTACCACTACAACGGCAACCGCACCAATAAGCACCCATGTCTTTCTGTCTAGCATCTTGTAGCCTCCCTTTAAGTTTGAAAATTCAAGGTTGCATATAAGACGATTAGAGACCTTCGCGCAACATAAAATTCCATATATGTAATCTCTTGACCTGGTTTGCCCTTGCATGTTAGCAAATTCAGCCGGGGTCAGGCCCCTCCTTAGCTATTCCCAGAAGCTACTAATATGCCCTCGGGCGTTGTTACGGTTGGGACCTGACCCCTAAAAGATATGGCAGACATGGAAAAACTTGTATCTCTTTGTAAACGCAGGGGTTTTATCTTCCAGAGTTCGGAGATTTATGGAGGAATAAACGGTTTTTGGGATTACGGACCGGTTGGGACCGAACTCAAAAGGAATATCCGAGAATCCTGGTGGAAAAACATGGTTCACGGGCGTGAAAATGTTGTCGGAATTGACACAACCATTATCGCCCATCCAAAAACATGGGTAGCATCAGGCCATGTCAACAGCTTCTCCGACCCGATGATCGACTGCAAAAAGTGCAAAAGGCGCTTTCGTGCCGACGATGTGCCTGAGAGCAAAAAATATCCAAAAGGTAAATGCCCTGAATGCGGAGGAGACTTAACGGACGCGCGTGAGTTCAACCTGATGTTCCAAACGCATGTCGGCGCCACCGCAGATTCGGCGTCGCTTGCATATTTGAGACCCGAAACCTGTCAGTCTATATTCACACAATTCAAAAATGTCAGCTCTGTCAGCAGACAAAAGATCCCTTTCGGCATTGCCCAAATCGGCAAGGCATTCAGAAATGAGATTACTCCGAGAAATTTCACATTCAGGTCTAGAGAATTCGAGCAGATGGAGATGGAATTTTTCTGCCACGATAAAGAATCCAAAAAATGGTTCGATTTCTGGGTAAACGAGCGGCTTAATTGGTTTTACAGTCTCGGTATTAAAAAAGAGAATCTGAAACTCAGAAAACATGCAAAAGATGAACTGGCCCATTACGCAAGATCCTGCACGGACGTGGAATTTCAGATGCCGTTCGGATGGTCAGAGATGGAAGGAATCGCCGACAGGGGTAATTACGATCTGACTCAGCACAAGGACGTGAGCGGCAAAGATCTGACATATTTTGATGACGTGGCCAAGGAACGATATACCCCCTCTGTTGTTGAGACATCTGTTGGAGTTGACAGGACAATGCTTGCGGTTCTGGTAAACGCATATAAAGAGGAAGAGGTAAACGGAGAGGCGCGAGTTGTTTTGAGTATCCACCCTTCTATTGCACCGTGTCAGGTCGCAGTGTTTCCTCTTTCCGCAAAGATTGGCGAACCCGCACACAAATTGGAACGGGATTTGAGCAAGTCCTTCGCGTCCGACTATGACGAGTCCGGTTCAATCGGAAAGAGATACAGACGTCACGATGAAATCGGAACTCCTTTCTGTATAACATATGACTTCCAGTCAGAAGACGACAAATCGGTTACGATCCGTCACCGCGATACAATGAAACAGGATAGAGTTGAAATTGAAAAGGTTGCTAGCTACTTAACAGATAAACTTAATTCACAATAACCATTAACTAAAAAGGAGAAGAAGGAATATGTCCAAGCAATACGTGTACGCGTTCGGCGGCGGAAAGTCAGAGGGAAACACCAAAATGAAAAATCTTCTGGGCGGAAAGGGAGCCAATTTGGCAGAGATGGCAAATTTGGGGATTCCTGTTCCGGCCGGATTCACAATTTCAACGGAGGCCTGCACAGAATATTATGACAATGACGGCGGTTACCCGGAAGGCCTCGATGATGAAATAAAAAAAGGTGTGACGTTTTCGGAAAAGAAGATGGGAGCAATATTTGGCGATGACAATAATCCTCTCCTCCTCTCTGTCCGTTCAGGTGCGCGTGTCAGCATGCCGGGAATGATGGATACGGTCTTAAACCTTGGGCTCAACTCGCGAACAATTGAAGGTTTGATTTCAAAAACAGGTAATAAGAGATTTGTCTATGATGCATATAGACGTTTCATTCAGATGTATTCAGACGTGGTTTTGGAAATCAAGCGTGAACAGTTTGAACATATGATTGATGAGATGAAAAAGGCAAAAGGGGTCAAGTTGGATACCGAGCTCACTGCCGAAGATCTGGAAAAGCTGACTGAAAAATTCAAGAATCATGTGCAAAATACAACCAATAAACCGTTTCCGGATGATCCGTGGAAACAGCTGAACGGTGCGGTTTCTGCGGTCTTCCGCTCATGGAATAACAAAAGGGCAATTGAGTACAGACGCATTCACGGGATCCCCTCTCATTGGGGAACCGCCGTGAACGTTCAGGCCATGGTTTTTGGAAATATGGGCGACGATTGCGCGACCGGAGTTGCCTTCACACGTGATCCTGCAACCGGGGTAAAACGTTTCTTTGGAGAATATCTGGTCAACGCGCAGGGTGAAGATGTCGTGGCAGGAATCAGGACACCTCAACCCATTAATATCGCGGCAAAAAAGGATGATTCGGAAAAATCTTTAGAAGAGATAATGCCAAAGCTTTATCAGGAGCTGGAGGCCATTTACCTGAAACTTGAAAAACACTATCGCGACATGCAGGACATTGAATTCACGATTCAGCAGGGAAAACTCTGGATGCTTCAGACAAGAAACGGAAAGAGAACAGCTCGTGCGGCAGTGAAAATTGCGGCTGACATGGCAACGGAAGGAATGATATCGAAAGAGGAGGCGCTTCTCCGAGTCGAACCTTCACAATTAGACCAATTACTCCACCCCACTCTCGATCCGAAGGCACCGAAAGAGATCGTTGCGAAGGGCCTTCCGGCATCGCCTGGAGCGGCCGTTGGAAGGATCGTATTTTCAGCCGACGAAGCAACCGAGTGGGCCGAGAAGGGACAAAGAGTTATTTTGGTAAGACTTGAAACGTCGCCTGATGATATCCACGGGATGAATGTAGCACAGGGAATTTTGACTGCTCGCGGCGGAATGACATCTCATGCGGCAGTCGTTGCACGCGGAATGGGAAAATGTTGCATTGCAGGTTGTGGTGACATCTCCATCGATTATAAGAAAAAACAGTTTACAACAAAGAGCGGGGCAAAATTCAGTGAAGGTGACTGGATCACTCTTGACGGATCAAGCGGTGAAGTCATCGCCGGAAAAATTCCGACAGTTGATCCGGAGCTCGCCGGAGAATTCGGCGAAATCATGGAATGGGCCGACAAATTTCGCGAAATCAAGATCAGGACAAATGCGGACACGCCTCATGATTCAGAAGTTGCAATCAAGTTCGGCGCAGAAGGCATTGGCCTCTGCAGAACAGAACACATGTTCTTCGAGCCGGATAGAATTGAGATAGTTCGTGAGATGATCGTTGCGGAGAATATTGAAGCACGAAAGAAAGCGCTGAAAAAACTGCTTCCGATTCAGAAGGCCGATTTCAAGGGGATATTTAAGATAATGAACAACCTCCCCGTTACCGTGCGTCTCTTGGATCCCCCGCTACACGAGTTTCTCCCGCAGAAGCCCGAAGATATAAAGGCACTCGCATCGAAGATCGGCATCTCAGAGGATAAACTCCTCGAAAAAATTTCGTCTCTTCATGAATTCAACCCCATGCTTGGGCACAGAGGATGCAGGCTGGGCGTCACCTTCCCTGAAATCTATGCAATGCAGGTTCAGGCAATCATGGAAGCGGTCTGCGAGCTGAAGCGAGATGAGGGAATTGATTCAAAGCCTGAAATTGAAATTCCACTAGTCGGTCATGTCAACGAACTGAAATATCTGCGTGCCGTCTGCCAAAAAGTTATTGATGAAGTAATAGCAAGCACGGGCACTCCGGTTGAATATAAAATCGGCACCATGATTGAGGTTGTCAGAGCGGCAATCACGGCAGATGAAATCGCGGAATATGCAGATTTCTTCAGTTTTGGCACAAACGATCTGACGCAAACAACGTTCGGGCTGTCACGCGATGATGCCGGCAAATTCCTGAAAGAATATACGGAGAAACATATCTTCCCCACCGACCCGTTTGTGGCAATTGACCAGGGCGGCGTTGGAAAGATCATGCAGATGGCAATTGAACTGGGAAGGGGAAAGAAGCCAAATCTGGAAATCGGCATCTGCGGTGAACATGGCGGCGAACCTTCAAGTGTTGAATTCTGCCACAAAATCGGGCTGGACTATGTGAGCTGTTCGCCATATCGTGTGCCAATTGCACGGCTTGCCGCCGCGCACGCTGTTGTGAAAGAGAAAGGGGCCAAGGGCTCGGACACAAAATAATATGAAAGCCGCAAACCGAATCATTATTTTTTTCCTTTTACTTACAACTTATAACTTACAACTTATGGGTTGTGCGGCAGATGATATCTTTCCGGCAATAGAAAATAATCTGGCCAATCCGCTCTATATCACAATCGATTCGAACTTGAATCGTGCGTACCTGATCAATTCAAACAATAAATATTATTATGATACCGGGGCATTGCATGTTCTGGATATTTCAACGCCGACAGCTCCGTCTCTTGTCACAAATGGCGTAACCGTGCTTGATAGTTTCTCCGGAGAGACCTATCTCGATTCCGCCAACGGCTTTTTATACACAGCCAACCGGCTCTCGGACGATAACCAGGATACGACAGACAGGCTATTAAAGATAAATATAGACGAGGCATCTGCAAATTTTTTGAATATCGATGAACTGACCGCCGGAGATAATCCGTTTGCCATGGCCGCAGATTTGGTTAATTCAATTTTATATGTTTCGAACCTTGGAGGGACCCTGGATTATTATTCACTTCCGGAACCTTCCACCCCCACCAGCATGAGCCTTGCCGACATCGCCCTGTCTGATGAAACAATTATTGAGACATCCGAACCAAGGGATATGGCGATCATCGGCTCGCAGGCATTTGTAACCTTGAGTGACGGCGGCATTTTTGTAATCGATCTGAGCGAATACGATGTCGACTATTATATTTCAGATCTTGCAAGTCCGAGAGGAATTGCAACGGACGGGGCATATCTCTTTGTCGCAAATGCTGAAATTGACGACAATAATGACTACACTTACCGGCTCTTTGTGCTCGATCCGTCAACATTGACCGTCAGATCAGAAAACACAGATGTAACAATCGTAGACAAAGATGATGACAGCCTTTTAACGGCAGAAGTGGAGATCGACGCGGATCCGGAAGAGGTTCTGGTCAGCACCGATTACATCTTTGTGACAAATTATGATGCCGATTCAGTAACCGTTACGAATCGGGTCGACTTTACGAAAAATACCGACATTACTGTCGGCGATGAACCTTTTGGGATGGCTGTTTACAGTCCGGCAGGGGTCGACACGCACCTGTTTGTCACAAATGTTCAGAACAATTCTGTCTCAATTATTGATCTTTCAACACTTGCCGTTGCGGCAACCTATCAATAACGCATAAACTCCCGAAAATTCAGGCCTGGCGGGCAGTGGCCCCTGAGGAGCCGCTAGCCACCCCTAACTGCCATAAAGTTGCGCATAATTTTACAACTATTTTCTTTACAAATTTCATATAGTTAAGTAGTATCAACCAGTTATCGGAGTTATTATGCGCCCCTATAAAGGCGCCTAACTTATCGAAATTACAGACATAATTTATGCGCCTAAAATCCCTGGAAATGATCGGCTTCAAATCGTTTGTCGATCGTACAGTTATCAGTTTTGAAGATGGCATCACCGGCGTCGTCGGACCGAACGGGTGTGGAAAAAGTAATATAGTAGACGCAATCCGCTGGGTCATGGGCGAAATGAGCGCCAAACATCTGCGCGGAACCGAAATGAGTGACGTGATTTTTAACGGAAGTGAAGCTAGGCCACAGATGGGAATGACCGGCGTCACACTCACCTTCGACAATTCAGACGGCAAGGCCCCTGCAGAATATTCAAGCTATTCAGAAATTTCAATCGGTAGAAGATTATACCGTTCGGGCGAAAGTGAATACTACATCAACAAGACAGCTTGCAGGCTGAAGGATATTGTTGAGCTCTTCCTCGGCACCGGGATCGGCACAAAGGCATATTCGATAGTTGAACAGGAACAGATCGGACGCATTGTCTCTGCCAAGCCCGAGGAGCACAGAATTTTGATTGAAGAAGCCGCCGGAATCTCAAAGTTCAAGATGAGAAAAGAGGCCGCACTCAGAAAGATTGACGCAACAAAGCAGAATCTTCAGAGATTGACGGACATTATTACCGAACTTGAAAGGCAGAAAAATTCACTTTATCGTCAGGCGAAGAAGGCAGAACGTTATACAAAATTTGCGGACGAATTGAGAGTATTTGAGCTCTCCCTCTCTGCTCATAAATATCGCACACTGACAGACGAACTCACAACATTAAGAAACAGGCTGAATATGCTGTCGGAAACCGAGGCATCAAAGGCGGCAACATATTCTGACGAAGAGATATCAATTGACACGGCAAGACTTGAGCTGACTGAAACCGAGAAGGAATTAAACGAAATCCAGGAAAAGGCGTACGAACTTCAAAATAGACTACGCTTAACCGAAACTGAAATAAAATTTAAAACTAACCAGCTGATTGAGAGAAAATCCAGATGTGACGAAGCGGCAAACGAAATCACCAGACTGAAAGAGAAAAAGTCTAACGCGCAGAAGACACTAACCTCATCTAATCAGGCCAAGGTCGATGCGGACATTGAGCTTGCATTTTCTCAAGATGAAGTAAACGAGGCTCAAGAGAAGACAAATGAGATAAAGAGAAGGCATGACGAGGTGAACGCGCAGGTTGAGGCGCTGAGAAGTAATATTATGGAATGTGTTAGGACTTCCTCTGGATCTCAGGCCAGATTAGAAAATCTTGAAAAGAGAGATATAGATCTTGCGGGGCTCATTGCCAAAAATCAGACTGAAATCGATGCCATCGATTCGAAAATTTCAGAGGTAGAGGGCAAGTCTTCATCCACAGAGAACGGACTGGGTGAAATGAGCTCAATAAGGCAGGAACTTTTTTCAGCTCTGGACTCGGCAAAGAGAGAGAATGAAAAACTCAAGTCTGAGCTGATTCATAATGAATTAAAATTTAAAGACGCAAACAAGATATTATCATTCAAACAATCAAGATACAATTCTCTAAAAGAGATCCAGGAGGGTTTTGAAGGTTATCAGGAGGGCGTACGCTCTGTATTGAAGAGGAGAAGCGAGGCAAAGGATACATCCGGGGTGTTCGGCACAATCGGAGAGATGGTAGAGACAACTCCTCAATATGAAACAGCCGTTAGCGCCGCACTTGGCGAAAAACTGCAATACGTTGTTGTTAAGTCTCATCAAGAAAGCGTTGAGGCGATTGAATATCTAAAAACACAAACAACCGGAAGATCCACATTCATTCCGATGGAACTCAAGAGAAGTGCGATGGAATCTCGGACGGTCTCCGGTGAGGGTGTGGTCGGCCCGATGACGGATTATGTAAGTTTTCCGGATCAATATAAAACTATCGGTCAATTCCTCTTTGGCGATGTAATTTTGGTTCAGGATCTGAAGAAGGCTCTCAATATCTGGAAGGACGGAGACAGCTCCAAGACATTTGTGACAATGGACGGAGAGGTGGTTGATCCGCACGGAGTTGTATCCGGAGGCAAGAGCCAGGATATCTCAAAGCAATTTCTGGTTCAGCGCAGGGAAATTGGCGAGCTCAAGGTGGAGATTAATACCCTTTCGAAAGAAGTCGATTCCTTTGAAAAAACCGTAAATAGCCTGAAAAATAAGCTTCAGTTGAATGAAGACAAAGAGAATAATCTGAAAACAACGCTTCACGATCATGAAGTTGAGTGCGTGCATAAAGAGCGTGACGTCGGCGGCCTGAAAAAAGAACTGGAGAATTGGAAAAATACTCGTGACAGATTGGCTGTCGATATCGCCGCATATACAGAGGAAAAGCATTCAAGCGAAACTGAAGAGAAAGTCCTTGTTACAAAGATTGATGGAATCACGGCAAAGCAGGAAGAGTTGGAGGCAAAGCTTGAATCCATTACGGGCGGTGCTGACGAGGCAAAGGGCATGCTCACGATGGTGCTTGAAGATCTCACCACTAAAAAAGTGGATCTCGCCGCAAAGAGAGAGAGAAGTTTCAGTTTGGAAAAAGATATCGTGCGTCTGACAAATGAGTTTTCAGAAATCGAGACATCAATTATCAAGGAGATGGATGACATTGCCGAGGGACATCAAGAAATTGCCACAACCGAACGTGAGCTGGAATTTGCAAAATCGAGCATTGGAAAATTTATCGCGGATATAGAAGAGACAACCGGAAAACAGAAGGCCCTCAAACAGCGCTATGACGAGCGCCTTGAGGCGGTTCGCAGACGTGAGCTGGGGATTAGAGAATTGAGAAAGGCCCACGACGAAACAAAGAATGAGCTTCATGAGCTACAACTGGCGGAGACAAAAGATAGCGAAAAGCTCTATCACCTTGAACGTGATATTCAGGAAAAGTACCACGTTGACATTGCAACCCGACATGAAGATTGTCAGATAGAGGTTGGGAAAGATGAATCTGAATCAGATGCGGCAGAGAGAGTTTTCACACGCGTTCAAGATCTTCGCGACAAACTGGAAAAAATGGGTGCTGTGAACACTGATGCCATCACCGAATATGATGATGTCTCCCAGCGTTTTGAGTTCTTAAGCAAACAGTATGAAGATCTGAACATCTCGCTTGATACACTGCATAAGACCATCCTCAAGATAAACAGGACAAGCAGAGAAAGATTTATTGAAACATTCAATGCGGTTAATGAGCGCTTTAAGGTATTATTCCCCAAACTCTTCCGCGGCGGAAAAGCTGAAATCATAATGACAGACAATGAAAATGTTCTGGAGAGTGGAATTGATATCGTCGTTCAGCCCCCGGGAAAGAAACTGCAACACGTGAGTCTCCTCTCCGGCGGAGAAAAGGCGCTCACAGCAATTTCGTTGATATTCTCCATCTTCCTTATCAAGCCAAGCCCGTTCTGTCTGCTCGATGAAGCCGATGCCCCGCTGGATGATGCAAACATTGACCGTTTTAATGAGCTCGTCCGCGAGATGAGTAATATTTCACAGTTCATAGTCATCACGCATAACAAGAGGACTATGGAATTGGCAGACGTGCTTTATGGTGTGATAATGGAAGAAGCAGGTGTCTCTAGGGTTATCTCTGTAAAACTGGAAGCTGAAAAAGAACAGGCCGCTTAACTCTCTTTGGGTCTAGACTTCAAAACCTCTTTAACACGCTTGTTGTAGGCTGATTCAAAGGCCTTGGTCCCTTCTTTGCTTGTGCGCTTGATGCCGCTCTTTTTCAAGTCCGGATTATCCTTAAGAAAATCGTGCCAAGTATACTTTTGATTTAGTGACATAAAATGCCCTCCAGTTGTCTAATGGGCTGCATGTATAGATGAATGGGGCGTTGCAAGTCAAGCACAATTCCGCGATCCATAATATCTAATAATTCCAACGACCGAACAGAAAAGCTTATCAACCCCTCCATAGTCTGTGATGGTGACTGCGCCATCAGACGGCAACGACCCACTTGGGGTCTGACCCCTGGTGTGTGAGCGAGGAGAGCTCCATGCCACTGCCGGCGGATGAAAAACTTGTTTACAGAATGGGCTACACCTCTTCTACCCTCTTGATCCCTTCTCTATTCAGGACCAATCTCACGCGGTGCATCTGCTCGCCCAATTTCAGGATTAGATTTACATAATAGACGCGGCTTGATTCAAATTTTTTGATCTCGCCTGACTCAACATCATAAATTTTGCGCACTTCAAACGGTTCATCCATGCGCTCAAGAAATTTCATGACATTAAATCTGATGATATCGGTCACATCTCTCAATCTGGAATGAGTTCTGTAAATCAAACGCGGTTTGAGACTTATCTCTTTTTCATATTTTATGACATCCTGCGGGAGTGAAAAACGAGATGAGGCAACCCCTTTATTTCTTAAAGCCATAACATTTTTCGCAACCCTCTTTTCCGGTATATAAGAAACGGCTTCCTTACACAAACCTATCTTCTTCCCCGTTTCAGGGTCTTTAATGTTTGTTTTATAATCTGAAAGCCAGCCGGTCATCTTCTTTGTGGAAATCAACTTCAGCCAGTCTTTGATCCTGTCCTTGACCATATATCCAATCACAATGGCCAGAATAAACGGTAGCGATGTCGTACTCCACCTATGTCCCGCCCATACCGCAACCGCTGTCGCAACAATCATCGCCGCACCGGCAGAAATGGCAAAGATAACGTCTTTTAGATATGTGCTCCCCTCTTTTGAGTGCGTCTCTAAAAAAAGCACATTCATAATCAGCTTTTTCAAAATACTGCGTCTATACGCAATATTTTCATTTTCGCTATCTGGCTCGTAGTGGGCATATCCCTTCTCTTTGCAATAACGGTCTTCGCTGTCAAACATCGGCTTCAGAACGGTGCTCAGCGCTTCCTTGTCATTCTGTTTGAGTTCGGAGTGAATTATCGAATTGTGTATTGAATTCATGAGATTATTAACGACAATGCTCGTATATTCATCCACATATTTATATATCTTTTTAACGTCTTCATCGACCCCGTCACCATTCATCTTTGATTCCATCGATCGATATTCGTAAAACACCTTGGAAACATATGAAACAAGACTATTAACCATCTCCGTCAGGCTCTTCGCGTCTGATTTGTCTATCTTTTTACGAGCACTTTCAACAGCACTTCTGATCGCGCCTCTAAAGATGCATGCAAAGAGCTTTGTCTCCTCAATGATCGCCGTTCTATCCTTAACATTTGACATGAGCTTTTTGATTCTTACAAGTGGGGACCTGGAATTATCAGAGTTCAATAATTCATCAAATGTAAATTCCGGAGTCGCAAAACGGATATATCCCTGAATGTCATTAAAAAAATTATCTTTTGTATACGACCTGCTGTTTATACCTAACGACTTTGGTATAAAATAGTAGAGCTCAATTCTGTAGTTGTTATGATGATGACTTTGGTCGAGGACATAACCCAGCTTCAACTCAAAACTATGTTTATCATGGGCGACAAGCTTTCCTTCCACGCCATTTTCGATCTCGAATTGCATATGCCATGTCATTGCGAGCTCGAAGAGCGAAGCAGTCTAATGAATTCACTGGATTGCTTCGTCGCTAAGGCTCCTCGCAATGACGTTTAACTATTTTTCAACTCCATAAGCCTTCTTAAAGCGCCGCCATAACGTTTATCCAATTCCTCAGGTTCTTTGATTTCCGGTTCGTTGTTCATCGTCACAAACGGAACCTTTATTCCATTTATTTCTAAACGCCCATTCTCTGCCCCATTTGTCAAGTCGTTCCAGTCATCTACCTTATAATATTCATACATCTCTTCATCCGGAACCTTGTGGGCCAGAATAGAATGTTTCAGCTTTTCTTTGTATCTCGCATCGTTCTTTCTAAACGATTCTTCAAAAGATACCTTAATATAAAGAATGGCGGCCCGCTTCAGGATATCACCCGACAATCTCCAAAGAGCGTTTTTGTAAGCATCTTTGGTGCCACGTGAAAATTCAATCAATAGAGTTTTTTTGTCGTAAAATTCCGGTTTTAATATGTATCGTTCGTTCAGCTCATAATTGAATTTCTCAATCAAAAAGTCATACAGGTCCCAATTGGTAATCAGATAGGCATGATCGCTCTTTGTCGAAACGAGGCGCTTCTCCCCCATCTTCTCCCAGATATCATCCTCTTCACACTTCTGCCAAAGCCACACAAAATCATCCATCTCTTCAAAAGGCGCGATATGATATTTGACAAGCCTCTCTTCATCGCTCACCCGATTTTTCATGAAATCGATAAACTCGGATTTGCCGCAAGCCGGCCTTCCGATAACAATCAAATGTTCAAATGCGTTTTTCATATAACCCCCACAATTCGCCAAGTGCCCCGCCATATCGGGGTTCCAAAACTTTTGGATCGGTTGATTCCGGTTCATTATTCATTGTCGCAAAAGGAATTTTTAACCCGCGAAACTCCAGATATCCACTCGATTTGTCTTTTGTCAGATCAAGCCAGTCGTGTTCATTATAAAAATAATCAAACGTCTCTTTGGGAACCATGTGCGCCAGAATTGAGTGTTTCAATTTCTCCTGATAGCGTGCCACGTTTCTTCGCCACGATTCATCTCTTGTGGTAAAGACAAATAATATCGCCGCCTCTTTAAGAACTTCCGGACTCAGCGTCTCCAGTGCATTTTTGTAGGCGTTTTTTCCGCCACGGGCAAATTCAATAAAAAGTGTATTTTTATCATAAAATTCCGGCCGCGCCAGATAGCCGTTCTTTATCACTTCATTGAATTTATGCATGCAAAACCCCAGCAAGCGCTCCCCTTCCGGTTTCATGCCGTGGTTACCGGGCATATATTCTTTGGAATACAATCTCGACTTTCCGATCTTCTCCCACAAATGGTCCTCAATAAACTTCTGCCATATCCACACAAAATCATCGACCTCTTCTAAATCAGCTATATGATATTTTTCCTTTCTCGCCGAAACCGGAACGCCTTTCATGAAATCGATAAATTCTGACTTCCCGCTGGCAGGCCTGCCCAATAGCACTAGATGTTTGAAGTGTTTTGTCATAGACTATCTGGCTAACACGGCCCGAATGGGGTCTGCAAGAGATTTTAACCTTGTTTTTGCGGTATCTTTTGATATCTATGGCGAACCTAGGAGGAAACACATGAAATTCATAAAAGTCTTCATATTCATAGTCTTACTGGTTCCGACAGCGGCATCAGCGGCCGACAGGAGTACATTTTTCTTGAGCGCCGGTTATAATCACAATTTAATGTTTACAACCGACAGCTCGCTTAGCGCCGGAGATGGCGGAAACGTCAGTTTTGGCGGCGGTTACGGTTTCTTCATTGAACCCGGCTATCAAGGAAGCGGCAGGTGGGGGGTATATGCTCCTCTCCGTTTTACATATCACAATCGTCCCAGCGAGGGCGGCATCTGGTATTTTGGAATAAATATAAATCCTATTGTGAAATTTTTTGTCGAGCCAAAGAAGGGATGGGATCCATACTTCGCTTTCGGAGCAGGTGTCATCAAACTCTCCGAAGGAGATGTGGTTGACAGCACATCCGCATGGGGAATCAATGGAAACGTCGCTATTGGTTTTGATTATCATTTCAATAATAGTGTGGCTCTCAAATTTGAAGTCCCATACTATTACATCCTATTTATAGGCGACAATCTGAGTTCCGGTACGACAGGTGTACATTCATCCCCAATTTCACTCGGGGTTACCTGGAAATTTCAATGAGCTTGAATGATAAAGAAAAAGATCTGCTCCTAAAACTTGCCCGTGAGACGATCATGTCTTACATAAACGGCAAACCACTACCGCCACTGCCTAAGGCTGATGGCGAGTTTGGCGAGGAGTGTGGAGCGTTTGTGACGCTTCACAAGGGGAAACGTCTTCGTGGATGCATCGGAAATATGATAGGCAGGGGGCCGCTCGTTGAAACCATTCAAGAGATGGCAATTAAGGCCTCCACAAAAGATCCGAGATTTCCGCCCACCACACCGGAAGAATTAAAAAATATTCACATTGAGATATCCGTTCTCTCTCCGATGAAAAAAATCACAAGTGTTGATGAAATTATTGTGGGAACTCACGGAATCATGATGACGAAAGGTTGGCACCGCGGCGTGCTCCTCCCACAAGTTGCAACCGAACAGGGGTGGGACAGAGATACATTTCTGACACACACGTGCCTCAAGGCAGGGCTTCCCGATAATTCATGGAAAGACCCCGAGACAATAATCGAAATCTTTTCAGCGAATGTCTTTGGCGAAGACCGCTAGATTATCTAAACCTAATCCGGCCGACATACTCTTCTTCATCTTTGTAATTCTTACCCAGATGCAGGGGAAGATCGTCAAATCTGATCCATGATGTGTGGAGCATCTTTGCAATCTTGCCACGCGATCTTGGACGTCTATGTTTATCCTTATGTTTTCTCATATTTGTCTCCTTCCGGCCGGCTAAAGGAGCAAGGAATATGCCACTTGTGCGCCATGCGTCGTGCGCCATGCGTCGTGCGAAATAACAATAATTACAATAGGTTATGAGAGATTTGTCTCAATCCGTTCGATCGAATTTGAGGAATTGTCAAATATATGACATTAAACCTGTCAATAATGACGTTATTTTGACGTTATAAAGTCTTACACGACTGGAAGCGTCTTGTGAACCTCTGTCGGCTTAATATATCTATCGGTCAATTTTTTACTGCCGACGGCACCAAGGCTATTGAAGAGCATAACAAATGTCTGTTTCAATTCCTTCATGATTGCCGACCGTGTGTTCTCGGGAAGGCTCCACATCTCCTCTTTGAAAGGTCCAAAACTTTTTTTGCGGGTCTTGTAGATAAACTGCTCATCTGTCTGATCGCTCTTCTTTTCGCCGGCACAATTCTCATTCAGCCACGAATAGATCTTTTTTCTTAAATCATCCGGAAAATTTTTGCTGTCAAAGATTATGTTTTGAAAACCGGTCGCCAGATGAACTTCCAGTGTCTGTCTCTTTGGAAAATTATCAAAGGCATCGTTTGGAAGAGTTGATGCGCCATGTTGAACGACGCCACCGATATGGAACTGTTCCCTTGTAACGATCCCGAGTTTTTCAAGCACATCAAAATCGAGCTTCACCTTTGCAACACTTCCGTCGGGAAGAACGACCCCACCGTGACTGGTGCCCGTCTGTACGCTGATCTTGGAGATGCCGGTAGTTCTGTTCTTCGATGTTCCGAGCGAACTGTTATAACCCTCCATAAACGCCGTCAACTCCTCAACCGTGGAATTCTTTCCGCCAACCTCGCCTATTTCGCCACCTACGGAAACCGTGACGCCCTTCGGTTCCTTTATACGAATATAATTTGTAAGCTCGGCACAAATTTCAAAATTTGATCTCTGCTGTTCCAGAATTGTCGGTCTTGACAGATCAACGGTTGTTGATGAATCGATGTCAATATTATAGAAACCTCCTTCAATGGCGGAATCGATCAGGCCTTTCAGAGATTCTATCTCCTCTCTTGAGTTCGCTGAATATTTCTTTGCATTGACCTGAAAATGATCTCCCTGAATAAAGACAGGGCCGATATAACCCTCGCGCAGGGCGGCCGCCAACACAACACTTGTGTACTCCGCAGGAGCCTGGCCCGTATATCCTATTTCTGATTTTGCTATTTCAAAGAGGACTGCACCGGTTGAAGTCTTGTCCATCGTCCTGAATATCGTCCTTGCTGTGTCATAAGTTAGGCCGCGAATATTGATAGCCGGAACCGTGACCGATTCATATTCATTATGCGCACGCTCCATATAAAGGTCGTGTATCGACGAAGATGGGCAACCAAGGGTCTGACTTGCTTCCCAGATGACCCACCTTGCCATATCGCGAAGTCTTGAGGTCTTGTTGAAGACGGCATTCCAGGCTAGCCCATCGGTAAGTTGTCCCTTGAAGGCCTCTTTGTTTATTATCTTCAGCTTGCCCTTCTCGATTTCATAAACACCACTCATCGCAAGGTTTAGGTCGTCATCTGATTGCCATGTTTTTTGTGTCATTTTTTTATCTCCTATTTGTTTAGCGTTTTCTCTATTCTATCCAAACCCTCTTTTAACTCTTCCATTGATGTTGCATACGAAAGCCTGACAAATCCGTCAACCCCAAACGCCTCGCCCGGAACAGTCGCAACATGTGCCTCTTCGAGCAGATATTCACTCAAATCGTTTGAGCTTTCGATTTTTTTATTTCCGAACGTCTTCCCGATCAGGCCCGTTACATTTGGAAACGCATAAAAAGCTCCGTCCGGGTTGAGACAACTGATACCTTTAATACTGTTCAGGCGATTAATCACATAATCACGCCTCTTCTGGAATTCGGAAACCATCTTGCCCACAACATCCTGTGGGCCTGAGTGCGCGGCAATCGCCGCCTTTTGTGTGATTGACGTTATGCTTGTCAACGCCTGCCCCTGCACAATACCCATCTTGGATATGACCTCTTTTGGCCCGGCCGCGTATCCGACACGCCAACCGGTCATGGCATATGCCTTGGAAGCCCCGTTGACAACGATTGTTCTCTCCTTCATGCCGTCAACCAAAGCAATGCTCGGACAGGACATATCGCCATACACTATCTTATTATAAATTTCGTCGGAGATAACGACAATATCATTCTTGATGCAGATCTCTGCAATCGCTTTCAGTTCGTCTTGAGAATATATCATGCCGGTAGGATTTGACGGGCTGTTCAGGATTAAAAGTTTTGTTCGATTAGTAATTACATTTTCAAACTGACTCGGCGTCATTTTGAAATTGGTCTCATCTGTGCATTCAACAATCACCGGCTTTCCGTCAAAGAGCATTACCTGATCGGGATATGAAACCCAATATGGGGCCGGTATCACCACCTCGTCGCCCTCTTCAATCAGGACATTGATCGCGGTATATATCGCATACTTCGCTCCCGGCGTAACAATGACTTCTTCATCGGAATAACTCATCCCAAAATCACGCTTGAGTGAATCTGTCACTGCTTTCTTGAGAGGTGGAATCCCCGCAACCGGAGTATATTTTGTAAATCCGGAGTCAATGGCATCAATCGCCGCTTTTTTGATATGATCGGGTGTGTCAAAATCCGGCTCTCCGCACGTGAGATTGACCACGCTGACACCGCCGGCCGCCATTGTCTTTGCTCTGGCATTCAAGACCAATGTCGGAGATGGTTTTACGTTGGATATACGCTTTGCGAATTGCATAATTCGTACGTCATTGCGCTTGCCCGCCGACGTAGTAGTGGCGGGAGGAGCTCAAGCGACGAAGCAATCTTTTGAATACAATTGCATTCACGAGATTGCTTCGCCCGCCTACGGCGAGCTCGCAATGACATTCATTTAATTAGTTTATCCTTTAGTCTCTTTTCAACTATCGGGTGGACCATTCCGGTCCCTTTTCCGCCAAACTTCAAGACTTCTTTGATTATCGTAGAACTCAAGTGTGAATATTTCCCCTCGGTCATCATAAAAAGAAATTCAAGTTCGGGATAGAGTGTTTTATTTGCCAGCGCCATCTGTGATTCATATTCATAATCGCTCATGTTTCTCATGCCACGCAGGATAGTCAGGCAGCTCTTTTTGCGGGCATAGTCAACCAGAAGCCCTTCAAAACTGTCGACCTCGATCCTTTTGCAATCTTTGAATATCTCTTTGAGCATCTTAACGCGCTCGGCCGGTGTAAATATCGGATTTTTGGTGGTATTCACCGCAACCGCGACAATCACCTTGTCTGCAATTTCGCGTGCACGCTTGATAATGTTGATGTGGCCCTCTGTTGGAGGGTCAAAACTCCCAGGACATATGACTATTTTTTCTGACATAGGAAGCTGACGAGGGTTTGACCATATTTGCGGGTGTCGGTCAAGATAATTGGTTCGTTGGTTCGTTGGTGCGATAGTTCGATGGGTTCTTTGGGCGAATGTTCGACAATGACCTTCCCCTTTTTTGCCAGGATGCCGGAAGAGGCGATTTTATTCAGCGTCTGATTCACGAGTCCCTTTAAATACGGGGGATCTACGAAAATGAGATCAAACTGCTCACTATTTTTTGAATAAAACTCGATTGCAACGGGGACAGGCCGCGGAAAGATTTTTGATCTCTCCGTGAATTTGCAGTGTTCAAGATTTTTTTTCAAGATTGAGATTGCCTCAAAGGACGAATCGACAAACGTTGCGTGAGAAGCGCCCCTTGAAAGGGCCTCAATTCCGACCGCGCCGGTCCCGGCAAAGAGATCCAAAACCCTCAAATCACTCACATCAAAGAGGATATTAAAGATCGCCCCTTTCACCTTATCCAAGACCGGTCGAATGTTATGAGATTTCGGCGCAAAGAGTTTGCGGCCCTTCGCCTCGCCTGCAATTACGCGCATGAGTCGATTATAATTGTTGGGAAGTTATAAAGCAAACCAAAATTTTGGAAGTCTATTCCGATTCTGAACACCCAGACAGCTAAATAAATTATTATAATACAGACCATCATTATCCTCATCCGCCTCCCAAAAAGCCACTCCATTTTGGACCCTCTAATCAGGCCATATACGGACAGGATAATCGCGGCCACAGTCACCAATACAACAACAATCCCAAACGGGTGGGCAGAGACTGAATCAGCAAATTCACCTCTTAACAACAGGGCCACACTCGTCGTTATCCCGCAGGAGGGACACTTGATGCCAAAAACTTGGTAGAATAGGCACGGAATGGGAAATATTGTCTCATGAGTTCCATACATTCTGGGATCTGGGTTAATGAACCTCATAATGATAAGGCAGAGGGCCCCAAAGACGATTACGCCCAAGTAGGTGATTCTATAACGAAGCGGAAGTCTCATAAAGTAAAGGGTTTGACAACGGTGGTGCCTAGATGTACAATTTCGCATAACAATTAGGAAAATCAAGGGTTTTCATCCAATTCAGGAGGAGCATGCTTATGAAGATGAGGCTTTTTGTCCTGTCGATTGTGGCAGTGTCGCTTGTCGGATGTACGGCAACGCCCACCAAACGCACGTTTAGTGAGGCCTGGCGAGACGGCATAGTAACAGGAACGGTAAAGATGGAGATGAGCGAAGACGAGCTTGTGCAGGCAAGAAATATAAACATCGATACGTGGCGTGGGGTTGTGACATTGGTCGGTCGCGTAACATCCGAGAAAGAGAAACTTCAGGCAGAGACAATTGCAAAAAATACGAAAAACGTCAGGGGTGTCAGAAATTATCTCGACATCGTCCACGATGCTCAGCCCCTGCAGGTTGTGACAAAGGAATCCGCAAAATTTTCAAAGCCCAGGGGTCAATTCAAAAGCACGAACAGGATTGCCCCGCCCGTAATCAAGGTAGAGGAGAAGAGAGTCGCCAAAAAACCTGCCGCCACGGAAAATAAAAAGGTGGACACTGGCGGGAAAAAGCCGTTTATTACGCCCGAAAAGGGAGAAGATAGCGTTTCATACCAGATCAGAAGCGATCTGGCGGCAAATGATTCTAGGAATAGACACATGTCGGATGATGATATCATCTCTCAGGCAGAAAAAGAGCTAGAAGAGCTCAAGCGCATGAAAAAAGAGAAGAAAAGCCCATGAAGAAATTAATATCATTTTTATTTATCATGTCGTTTATTTTTCCGGCAGTTGTTTCGGCAAAAAAGACAACCTACATATATACCAATTATAAATTCAATTTTGTTAAGATCGAAGGAATGAGCCGTAAAGAGTCAAAGGAAACGAAGACAACCCATCCGTTTGAATTTACCGATGATCAAATGAACGCAATTCTTCAGAGTGTTAGACTCAACGAAAAATTACTTTTCAAAAAAGAAGCCAAGAATCAAAATGTCTTCAGCGACAGGGCAATTAATATTCTTGCACCAAAACTGGTGGATGCGTTTCGACGGGCTACATCGAAAGACAAGATTGTCTTCTCTTTTCTGGAGAAGGATTCAAAATTCATCTTCAGGAATGATAAGATCACAATTGGAGAGGCTTGGATAAGCGGAAAAGAACTTCACATCAAATTCAATAAACTGCTTGCCAAGATGACCGGTGATTATAATAAACGCGGTTATTCCACAAAGAGCGTGGCAAAATCCAGGGGCCTCAGGGTCTCTTTGGAGGCGGGAGAGGGTCAGATGCTTGGGGCAACTTCCGGTGATGAGTTGATCATTAATACAGCCTATGATTTTGCTACAGCGGTCAAGGAAAAATCCGAGAAGCTGGCAAATATTCGGTCTGAAAAAAATACTGAAAAGAATGAATCGGTCGTTGACCGCCTTAGAACACTGGACAGGCTCAAAGACGAAGGTTTGGTTACGGATAAAGAATATAAAAAGAAGAAGAAGGCAATCCTAAAGGAGCTCTGATTTAGTAGATGAAGACGCGCATTAGATCTATCGCTGAAGAAATCATAATTTTTATCAGCATTATTAAGTGGTTTATTCTTGCCAGCATTATCGGCATCATAGTTGGTCTTTCCACCACCCTCTTTTTGAAATTGTTGAATCTGAGCACCCTCGCCTTACATAAACACTCGCATTATTATCTGTTATTGCCCGTTGCGCTTTTCCTGAGCATCGTTTTAGTAAAATATCTCGCTCCTGATGCTGAAGGACACGGGACAGAAAAAGTTATTGAAGCAGTTCACAAGAGATCCGGAAAGATACGGGCGGCTGTGGTCCCTGTAAAACTTGTTGCAACCATTATCACCCTTGCCACCGGCGGCTCGGTCGGCAAAGAGGGACCATGCGCTCAGATTGGCGCCGGTCTTTCATCTATTTTTTCGGATATATTCAAATTTGATGATAACGATAGGAAAAAACTTGTCATCTGCGGGATCAGCGCCGGATTTGCATCTGTTTTTGGAACGCCCATCGCAGGAGCAATCTTTGGTATAGAGGTTTTGTTCGTAGGGAGCATGATGTACAGCGTTCTGCTCCCCTCGTTTATTGCCGGCATCGTGGCCTATCAGGTCTCTTCCGCACTCGGAATGACATATTCCTATCACCCAATCAATTTCATGCCGGTGTTCAGCGAATCTTTCTTTATAAAGGTGGTTCTTGCCGGAGTCTTTTTTGGAATATGTTCAGTCCTTCTGATTGAATCTCTGAAGCTTGGTGAAAAATATGCAAAAAGGATCAACATTTCAAAACCGTGCAAGGGGTTTATCGGCGGCCTGATATTGATCGTCTTGACACTGATCTTCTCTAAAGATTATCTGGGCCTTGGTATTGATACAATTCAGAAGGCTCTGCATGGCGGGGAAATAATCTGGTATGCGTTTTTGATGAAAATTATATTTACAAGTGTCACTCTGAGTTTCGGAGGAAGCGGAGGCATAGTAACACCGATATTTTTCATCGGCGCAACCGCCGGCACTCTTTTTGCTCAGGTGCTGGGCCTAAACCCGGGGACATTTGCGGCAATAGGGTTTGTGAGTCTTCTTTCGGGCGCGGCTAACACGCCAATTGCCGCCAGCATTATGGCCGTGGAAATCTTCGGACCAACTGTGGCTCCTTATGCCACGGTTGCATGTGTTGTGAGTTTTCTTATGACAGGTCACAGAAGTGTCTATGAATCGCAGGTCCTTGCAATGAAGAAGTCTTCATCCATTGATGTTGAAATGGGCGAAGAGATGGACGATATTCATCCGGAGTTTCATCAGCGGAAAAACAGCGTCACTGGTCTGGCCTTGTATTTTTCAAAGATAATAAAAAACAAGATCAACGGCAAGAATGGTGATGATCAATCAGGAGGTAAAGATGAAGAATGAGTCAATAACATTAATGCAGATAATAATTCCAGTCGCATCGATAGTTTTCGGAGTTGTTGTGGGCTTTATCGTTGAGAAGTTGATCGTTTCAAAGCTCAAAAAACTTGCCAAACTTGCCAAGTGGGATGGCTATTCAATTGTTTTCACCGCGATAAAGGGAATTCCGATTCTTTGGTGTATTCTGGCAGGAATCTACATTGCTATCATTAACCTGCCGTTGAGCGTTGGAATTTCAACTTCAATCCAGAAGGTTCTGTTAGTAATAGCATTGTTTTCCGCAACTGTTGTGCTTGTCAGAGGGTCGACAGGATTTGTTAATCTCTATACAAGCAAGGCCGGAGGCGCCTTCCCTTCCGCATCAATCTTTGCAAACCTCACCAAAGTGATCGTCTTTGCACTCGGCATTATGGTCATTCTCCAGTCTCTTGGAGTCTCCATCACACCGATGCTTACCGCTTTGGGAGTTGGCGGCTTGGCGATTGCTCTGGCACTGCAGGGCACACTTTCAGATCTTTTCTCAGGCCTTCAGGTTATTGCATCCAAACAGGTGAAACCGGGCGATTACATCAAACTGAATTCGGGAGAAGAGGGTTATGTTGTCGACATCACGTGGAAGAATACAACGATCAGACAGCTTCCGAACAATATGGTGATTGTCCCAAATTCAAAACTCTCGTCAGCAATTATTACAAATTACAATCATCCCGAAAAGGAAATGTCTGTTCTTGTGCAGATCGGAGTCAGCTATGCCAGCGATTTGAAGAAGGTTGAAAAGATAACAATTGAGGTTGCGCGTGAAACAATGAAAGATGTGAAAGGCGGAGTCCCAGAATTTGAACCTTTTATCCGCTATCACACATTTGCGGATTTCAGCATCAACTTCACTGTGATCCTGCGTGTGAAGGAATTTGTCGACCAGTATCTATTGAAGCATGAATTTGTAAAGAGGCTTCATGAGCGTTATAACAAGGAAGGCATCATTATCCCCTTCCCGATCAGAACTGTGCAGATGGAGAAATAGACAACCTTGCTCGAACATATAATGCTGGCTTTACATAATTTTATAATACGACGATTAACATCGCCAACTACTTGTTTGTTTTTAAATCTTTGCCGGTTAAGCTTTTATACTGTTCCAAGATCCGTTTAGCAATGTCCAATCTACCTCGCCTGACGTGGACTTGATAAATTTTCAAATGGGCTTTTTCATCCATTCCGTCTAGCTTAAGAACACGATAATAAGCATCCAGGGCCTTAGACCATTCCTCATGTGCAACATATAAATCGCCTAAATTATAAAATAATAATTTGTTAGCTTTATAATGCCCTTCGATAAAAAAATCATATGGAACAGTTTTTGCTAAAGTTGCTTCATCTTCCATAATTTTATCAGCATGACCAATATCCTTATTTCGCTTAACTCTGCTAACAAGTATTCTGTATCTTTCTGTTCTTGTCATTATCGCCAATTTTTTGGCGCCGGCTTCCCAATATATAACTGATTGCATGTACAATATCGAGTTATTCTCGGGTTCCAGTTTATGTGCCCCTTCTATGGCCTTGATAGCTTTTTCAAAACTTCTTGAATAGAAGTAAGCCTGTGCAAGATCATACAACAAAAACGGGTCGTTTGGATATTTACCAATCCCCTCTTCAAGTTTTTCTACTGCCTTATCATGCTGGTGGGCATCTAGCAAAAAACCAATGTATTGGTCTCTAAGAGCAGCAACAAATGGATATCTATCATAAATGCTTTCAATAATTGCCCAGGCTTTTGTGTTATCACCTTTACAGTGGTCGACTGTAGTTGCTTCGTCTGCCATAATAAAAAAGTTATTTGGATTAACTCTTTTCGAAATTCCAACGGAATCAAGAGCTCCAATACATTCTCCCAATCCCATAAGAATGCTAGTCAATTTGGATTCCGAAGCATAAATAAGCGAATCAACACCAAATGCTTTTAAGCGTTCAAGTGGCTTTCTAACCTCATTCAATTTGCCCTCATCTTCTGATTGTTTCGCATCAAAATATGCCGGTGTATTGTAGTTAATGACAGCATCGCGAAGCATATCTTTAAACGGGAGTTGAAAATAAGCCTGCGGAATAACGTCATTTACAAAATAGTCGGTCAGGTCAAAATACACTAGCTTGCCTCCCAACTTCAGACCAACTGCCGCGTGACTCGTTAATTTTGAAGAATCGCCACTAACATTATATATACTTAGTATTTTTTTGTTAAACGTTGTAGACTTGATTAGGTCAACATCAAGAAGGACTGGATCTAGACCCACTTCTTCAAATATCCCATACAGAATATTGGCCCTTTCAGTACAATCGCCTTTCCGTTGTTTTATGGCTTCGAGGGCAGACATCTCTAAATCTTTAGTACATATTTCATCAAATAAGAAAACCCCAAGGCCTGGATTTTTTTTCAAAAAGAGTCTGAATTCTCTAAGTTGATATTTTGTTAAGGTTTTATCAACAAATGATGTAAGCTGTTTGTTTTTCGTTAATTGATCAAAAGATGGGCAAAGAGCAAACAATACCATCCCATACGCTTTTCTTTGCCTGTAATCAAGACTACCGGAGTCAATACCTTGCTTGGCCAACAGGTCGTCTAAAAATAGTCCAGCCTTACGCACACGTGCTCTTATTTCTTTATCAAACGAAGTTGATGAATCAAAATCATCAAGAGACCATGGAATATCGTTTCCAATAATTGATCTGACTTCTCTCGGAAATCTTTTATAATTTTTGGATAAAAAATCTAAAAATTCCTCTGCATCTAGAACTTTATCTCCGGCCTTGCCTACAACTTTGTTATTAATTTCGCGTGGTTTTTCAAAATCTATAACTTCCCAGCTTTGATCAATTTCTTGAGGATCAATGCTATAATCTGTTATCACATGTTGATAAAGACTATAAAGATTACTATCTCCAGCAAATGATATTTTAAAATCTGCCATACATATCCTTTGTTAAAATGCCCCACCTATTATCATAGGTGAGGCATTTATTTACAAGTAAGAAAAAACTGATTTATTTCATCATCGCTTCGATTGCGGTGACCGGTGCAGGCTCAGTAACAGGTGTTGCCTCAGCAGGTTTCAACGGTGCAAATGTCATTACCGATGCGGCCGTGAATGCACCGCCTGATGTCGCGGCATAAATACCTACGGTCGCACCATCCTGAACAACCGCTATACTATTAACTGAGTTCGATCCGCCCATCGACTCGGTGATATCTGCCCATGTCTTTCCGAAATCACGTGATACAAAGACTCCCGTCTCTGTTCCGGCAAAGAGTGTTCCGCTCTGGTTCAGATCTAATGCAACTGAATATACAACTCCCGCATCCGGAAGATCTGTCAATTTTTTCCATTCGGCAGATGTGATGTCGCTCATATATACACCGCCGGGGCCTGCCGCATAAATTGATTTATGCGAGGCGTCGATTGCCAGATCATAAACTGCAGTGGAAAGCGTTCCACCACTGAAATCTGTCCATGTCTCGCCCATATTGTCGCTGACAAAAACGCCCTTCGCTGTTCCGGCGAAAACTTTTCCGCCAAA
>CAZTCA010000001.1:23926-50351 GCA_964612405.1 uncultured Pseudomonadota bacterium | reverse complement strand
ACCGCTGTTCAAGACTTGTTGTCATGTGGTGTGCTTCAACCGAAGTGTTCATGAAGCCACAGCCGGTTCATGAATCACTTGCAAAATTTGAAGAGGGTCTGCGTGCAAGCGATCCGTCGATTGCGCCGAGCATGATTTATGCGTATGCGGCATTGAAGTCTGGCATTCCGTTCGCAAACGGCGCTCCGAACCTGACAGTTGATACACAGGCCCTGCAAGAACTTGCTGATAAGACAAATTCACCGATCTGCGGAAAAGATTTCAAGACCGGTCAAACTTTAATGAAGACGATTCTCGCACCGGGGCTACGTGCAAGACTTTTGGGCCTGAACGGCTGGTTCTCAACAAACATCCTGGGTAACCGTGACGGCGAGGTATTGGATGATCCGGAATCCTTCAAAACAAAAGAAGAGTCGAAGCTGGGCGTTCTGGAAACAATCCTGCAGCCGGAGATTAACAAAGAACTTTATGGCAACTTTTATCACAAAGTGAGAATCAACTACTATCCACCGCGCGGTGACAACAAAGAGGGTTGGGATAATATAGATATATTTGGATGGCTTGGATACCCGATGCAGATAAAGATCGATTTCCTCTGCCGCGATTCAATCCTTGCCGCACCGATCGTCCTTGATTTGGCACTGCTCTCTGATTTTGGAAAACGCGCAGGCCTCAAGGGGATTCAGGAGTGGATGTCCTTCTTCTTCAAGTCGCCAATGGTCGCAAAGGGACTCTATGCGGAGAATAATCTTTTTATTCAGGAGATGAAGCTGAAGAATACTCTCAGATATTTAATGGGAGAATCCGAAATCACCCACACCGGAATGGATTATTACGAATAATAGCTCGGCTGTCATTCTGAGCGGAGCGAAGAATCTCTTGCATACAATGTATTCATGAGATCCTTCGCCCTACTGGGCTCAGGATGACCAAGCACTCAAAGGATTTTGAGTGCTTGGTCACATTCTTTTCGGAATCTTCACACCCTTTAGTCTTTTATTTAAATCGGCATATACCAGCTGGGGTTCGCCTTCCCTCTTCCACGGGTCATAGAATATCTCTTTGACTTCCCCTTTTGAGATTCGCTCAGACATCATGGCATAGAACAATTTATCGCCCAGAATATACCCCAAGGCATGCGTTAGCGGAAAAAAGAGATCTGTCTTGAGTATCTTCTTGAACCACTTCTTCATGAAACCGTCTTTCCCAAGAGCAAAAAACTCCAACACCAAAACCGCCGTCTCCAGCTCAAAACGTCTCTCTTTTACAGCTTTTACAGTTTCAAAATATTTTACCAGACCGCGAAATTCATCTTCATGAAAACACTTTCTCTTACTGTTCACAAGTTTGGAGCCGAAGAAACCAAGCGCCTCATGGAGGATGTTTGCAAAAAAAGCGTCTTCCGGAGAGCGGGAAAACTCTCTACCGGAACAGGAATGTTTGATAAAGTGCACCGCCTCTTCCGCGGCGTGGTTAACGGATAGGTTGGCGAGAAAAACAATCTTCTTTTGAGGAATATAATAACTTTCGCTCGTCAGTATCTGCTTTTTTATCCGCGACAGCGCGGTTCTGCTGAAGGTCTTGTCCGCTTTGAGCTTATTCAGGAAAGATAAATCGCCGCTTGTATAAACGTCAACCTTTTCTCTGTTCTTGCCTATATTAATACCCAGGAAACCTGCTATTTGATCGACCATCTCCATGAAATTATTTCGAGCATCCGCAAAATCGATCTCACCCTCTTCATTGTCCAGCCAGTTTATGTAGGATTGTTGAAGAATAATCGGAGGCGTATGCATGCGGCAATATTCATTGTCGCTTATTTTCACCAGGCTCACCCGGTCCTCCAAGCCCTCTTTTGCAAGTTTCCAGTATATAGAATCACTGTTCTGATAAAGGATCAGACTCTTAAACCTTTGGTCATTCTCATAAAGAAGCTCGGAAACAATATCCGGAAGATGCGCCAGATGTAAATCTCCGATCATAACAAAAAGCTTACTCTTTGGGTTCTTCTCCAATATTTTGATTATCTGCTTCGCCGCGGCAAGATCCCTTTCATCAAGAGTCGCTTTGAGGGGGGCCGCATCGATTCCGACAATAGAAACTTTGTGATATTTTGCAAAGTCGAAGAGCGGTTTGAAGTTGTTCCAAAGATCAAAGACCCACCTCTGTCTGAGGCCGATCTTTTTTACAAAGGCCTCTTCTTTCAGCTTCCCCTTTATAAATGAATTAACCGCGTCCTGATGCTTTTGGTAAATCAACTCCATCCCGATAATAATGTCCGGTGCCGATTTAATAATGTTCTTCAATATTCGCAGGAATGAACGCTGTGATTGATTGCATGTGTGATAATCACCGACATAGATGATGCGGGCATCTTTGATTGCTGAAAGCATCTCATCTTGGGTGGCAACACGTTCAAATTTGGAGACTGCCTTTAGATATCCCTTTTCATAAGCGGCAAAACCGGATTCTTTGACAGTGATAGAGCCTTCAATTATATCCCGATTCTGCATCCAGAGACGGCGCTGAATCTTTATTAGCTCCTCATGGGGGGTCCTCATGAGGGCTGATTTTACGCGTGAAACGTTATAACCGCAAGGATTTATTGACAAAAACCATATAAAACGCTCAAATGGTTTGAACAATAGATGAAAAAACTCCTTCTAATACTGATTCTTTTGACACCGTTGCCGGCATTGGCGAACCCTTCGGTCAACGTCCCCGTGGACGATCCGGCATATACTTATATAGATAAGCTCGCGGCAAGCGGCCTCATCAAAACCCCCATGAACGGTCAGCGCCCGTGGACGAGGTATTATGTAACAATGATGATCAAAGAGGCCCTTGAAAACTATCACAAACTCGAAGATGCGCTTGATATTGAAAAAAATCCAAACCTGTCACAGAAAAAATTCACTAAACGCCTGGGGCATAAAAGATTTATCGACAAAATACTTAAGCGGCTCAAGACAGAATATGCGCTCGAGCTTGAAGGAAAAGAGAAGATTCATATTCATCCTTTTACTAAACTCTCTGCAACATATACTTATCTGAATAATGATCCAAGCGTCGTGCCGCAAAACGGACTCGGAAGTATTGATGCAGTGGTTCATCCTCTTGTCAGCAACCGTCAGGGAGCACAATATCAGAAAGGTCATCATTTATATTGGGAGACGGAACACTGGGCGCAGATTTCGCCATACTTTGCTCTTTATGCAAAACCGCAGTTTCAAACAAGGATGCCAACGGGCGCAGACGATCAGTTTTATCTGCATACAAAAAATTTATATATCAAAACCGGATGGCGCAATCTTGAACTTGAAATCGGCCGCGACAATATTCTCTGGGGCGACGGGAAACACAGTGGCGTGATATTCTCCGACAACCCGAGAGGAATGGATATGGTGATGTTCAGAACGCCCTATCCGTGGAGATTGCCATGGTACTTTAAATACATTGGAGAGATCCGGTACAGCGCATTTGTCGCAAATATGGGAGATGACTATTCTCCGCAAAGACCATGGCTTGCGGCATATCGTGTTGATATCAGCCCGTTCGAGTGTTGGAATATAGGCATTTCACACGCTATCATGATCGGAGGAAAAGGATACAATAGACCTTCTTTTGGTGATACACTATTGGAATTTATAGGAATACCAAGGTCTGGGACATTTGTGAACGATTCCAGCGCAGTTGCAACAAACAGAGTCTTCTCCGCCGGTTCGAGCCTGACATTCAAAAAATTACGCGGCCTCAAGATATTCTTTGAGGGGATGGATGAAGATATAGCTAAAGAACCTGAATATCTACTTGCTAATAATGTCTCGTGGCTGACCGGTATAGAACTGCCACGAGTAGATTACTCCGGCAAGAATAGTCTGAGATTTGAATATGAACACGTGGGTCAGTTCCCCTATCACCACGGTGAATATTCATCCGGATGGACATCTAACCGCTTACTTCTCGGAAGTACTTTAGGGCCAGGCTCAGATAGGGCGGCATTAATATATAATTATTATTTTACGCCTCTTGCTAAATTCGAGGCTGATGCTAGCTTTTTGCGCAGGTCCAGTAATACTTATACCAAACATTATGAAACACCTACAAATGCAACTGGAATCGACCTGACAGCCAACAACCCCGAAGAATATCATGCGATGAATATCTATACTTTTGAAGTTCCGTTCGGGAAGAAATTTGCAAATCCTTATAAGGGCCTTGTGAATTTTGGCGCTGAGAGACCGCAATTTACACTTAAGACTTCATTTGGATGGGATTATATTTATAACCAGGAGTTCAATCAAGGCGATCAGGGATTCAACTGGATGGCAGAGGTTGGAATCACGATGCACTTCGATTAATTTTTTCTACGTGCCCTTGCAAGTGTTACATAAAAATCCGCCCAACTTCTTTTTTCTCCATGCTTCTCTTAAGCCGCGATATCTCGGTCCATTCCATATATCACGAACGCTGTCTCTTTCGCAATTCCCCAACAGAAACGTTCTCTCCTGATCAACACAACACATAATCATATCTCCGTTCCACATGATCCATGCCCGCCAAAAAGGAACTGGACAAATATCTACTGTTTGAAAATCTCTATCGGAAAGCGCCAAACCCTCAACCCTATCCAACGCTCTATTATCTATTTTCCTGGCCTTAAATCCAACGCCAATTTTTTTCCAATAAGCTTTTTCATTATTAAGATTTTTTTCAACGTATGTAGTTCTTACAGTCCAAACAGATATCTTGGGAGGTTTAACTGTCTTCAGCTTATCACGCAACTCAACCAGCTTAAGAATGTTAGACATTACGTTGTCATATTTCAGTGGCGGCACTGTCTGCTCATAAATATCCTTCTGAATAGTATTGAAACTAATATTGCATTCATCTAGACCAGAATGTAAAAGTTTATAGGCCATATCTTCTGTTAACAAGCCGGCATTTGTGATGATTCGCACTATCGGTTTTTTGCTTCGTCCCCTTTTGTTTATAATATACTCAATCCGTTCTGGAATCTTGGGGTCTACGAGAGGGTCATTTAGTAGATATGGATTTATCTGTTTTAAATTAGGATACGTCATTATTTCATCTATAATTTTCTTATACAAATCATCAGACATGTAACCATTAATCTTATTCTTTTCCCTTCCAACACCACAAAATACACATCTGGCATTACAACCAGACCTTGTTTGTATATCTATTGACATGGGATTCTTCAATTTTCTGTGTGTGAAATACATCCACTTAAAATACTCCACAAAGGGCAGAGATGAAGATGATGGAGAGTTTGGATAAACAATCTTACTAACTCTATTTTTTATCTTAGAAAACATCGCTTTATGCCCTGCCTTTCACCTAATATATTATGAATATCTATATTAGCTCTTCGACAAGTTTTAAGGACTCATCCAACTTATCCAGATCAGGTCCCCCGCCCTGAGCCATATCCGGCCTGCCTCCTCCGGTTCCGCCAACAGCGGCTGAAATCTTTTTGACAAGGTTTCCTGCATTATGCTTATCGGTTAGGTCTTTTGAAACAATAACGATCAGTGCAACCTTTCCATTTATCTCCGACCCCACAACAACCACGCCCGAACCGATAATCTGTTTATATTGATCGGCGATATTCCTCAATGCCGAATGATCCAGAACATCAACCTTTTTAGCAATCACACGCACGCCGTTTACATCTTTGATACCGGAGCGCACGTCGTCTTTTGAAACACTTGCACCCTTTGCCGCCTGTTGTTCCAGTTTTTTTGTCCGTTCAACAAGCTTTCTAATTCTCGGGATGATTTCTGAAGGGGCCACCTTCAGCTCACCAGATATATCTCTTTGCTTTGCTTCCAGATCGGCAATAAACTTTTCGACACCTGTTCCGGTCACTGCCTCAATCCTTCTCACTCCGGCGGCAATGCTCGACTCCCCGACAATCTTCACCATCCCGATATCACCTGTGCGGCTGACATGTGTACCACCGCACAATTCGGCTGAATAGCCCACCGCCTCCACCAACCTCACGCGGCTTCCGTATTTCTCGCCAAAGAATGCAAGCGCTCCCCTGCTGACCGCATCATCATATGATAGTTCAGACACATTAACGTCCAGATTTTTTCGTATTGCTTCGTTTGTCTGCGATTCAATTGTTTTTATCTCATCATTGGTCAGTGCCTGAAAGTGGCTGAAGTCAAAGCGGAGTCTATCTGGATTCACAAGTGAACCGGCCTGCTTCACGTGCTCGCCAAGAGTCGAACGAAGCGCCTTGTGAAGCAGATGCGTTGCAGTGTGATTTCTCTTCGTTGCCGCACGTTTCTCACTATTTATTGCAAGCGTAACATCCTGCCCCACTTTCAACGTTCCCTTTTTCAACTTTGCGTGATGCACAATAATATCCGGCAGTGGTTTCTTTGTATTAAAGATTTCGATCTCAACGCCATCGGCAACCGCAATACCTGTGTCGCCAACCTGACCGCCCGACTCGCCATAGAAAGGAGTTGTATCTGTTATAAACTCAAATGTGCCATCTTCAGGTCTGCAGGTCTTCAGGTCTGCAGGTCTACAAGTCTGCAATTGATGACCTGTCGACCTGTCGACCTGTCGACCTGTCGACAAAATCACAAGCACCTTTGCACTTACTGTCTCCTGTTCATAACCAACGAATTTCGTCTTAATCTTCTTAGTCTGTAGCTGTTTATAAACACCGCTCACACTCTCCTCGCCCGAACCCTTCCATGCGGCGCGGGCCGTCTCTTTCTGAACATTCATTGCCTTTTCAAAACCTTTTTCATCAATTTTCATGCCGTGTTCGGCGGCGATATCGGATGTTAGATCCTTTGGGAATCCATAAGTATCGTAGAGCTTGAAGACAACATCTCCCGGGATAATTTTCCCGCCCTTTTTTAATTCTTGATGAAGCAGCTCAAGACCATTATCCAGCGTCTTGAAAAATCTCTCTTCCTCATTGATAAGAACTTTTTCAATAAAAGCACGATGCTGAATCAATTCAGGATATGCGCTCCCCATTTCATCTATGACAACGTGCGCAATTGGGGCAAAGAATGGCTTATTAATTCCAAGCATCTTTCCGTGTCTGATTGCGCGGCGAATGATGCGCCTCAAGACATATCCACGGCCCTCGTTTGAGGGAAGCACACCATCGCCCACCAGAAAGGTCGCGGCACGTATATGGTCGGCAATGACACGCATTGAGAAGCCGTCTCGTGAATCGTGAATCGTGAATCGTGAATCGTAACTACCATTATATTTTTTACCACAAATTTGCTCAACTTTTGAAATGATCGGCATAAAGAGATCAGTTTCATAATTTCCATCCACGCCCTGAATGATTGCGGCCAGCCTCTCAAGGCCCATTCCTGTATCAATTGACGGCTTTGCAAGTTTCTTCTTTTTGCCTGTCTTGTCACGCTCGAACTGCATGAAGACAAGATTCCAGATCTCCACAAACCGATCGCTTTCAAAATCTTTCTTCGTTACTTTTGCGCCCGGCTTTTTGTCATAGTGAATTTCTGAACACGGACCGCAGGGACCGGTATCGCCCATCGCCCAAAAGTTATCCTTCTCCCCCATCCTGAAGATGCGGTCTTTTGTAACGTGTTTTTTCCAGAACTTCTCCGCCTCGTCATCGTCATCAAAAATTGTCACATAAAGACGAGCTTTGGGGATCTTCACTGTCTTTGTCAGAAACTCCCAACCAAATGCGATTGCCTCTTTTTTGAAATAATCTCCAAACGAGAAATTTCCGAGCATCTCGAAAAACGTGTGATGACGCGGCGTCATCCCCACCTGTTCCAGATCGTTATGTTTACCGGAAACGCGCATGCATTTTTGAGAAGTCGTTGCGCGTTTATATGGACGTTTATCAGATCCCAAAAAGACATCTTTGAACTGGACCATTCCGGCATTTGTGAAAAAGAGTGTTGGATCATTAGCCGGCACAAGTGATGAACTCGCAAGCCTCTTATGACCATTTTTCTCGAAATATTTGAGAAATTTCTCTCTTAATTCTGAAGATTTCATAATATTTGCGCCAGTTTACACAAAGAAATGCCTCAAAGCAAGATTTATTAACCAGCCGACGGCAGTGGCATGGCGTTCTCCTCGCTCACATAAGCCGAGTCTGAAGTGCGTGCGATCTGCTCGCGCCTGAAGTTCCGCGAGCTGAGTTTGTAAGGGCCTCATCTCGCTTGCCTGCGGAACTCGGCATCGCCCACAAGGGGTCAGACCCCTGGTGTCCTGCCGTCTATTATAAGGCATTGCATAATATTCTTGACCCGGCTTGGGCGTCGCGTATAAATGTTGACCACGATGAGCGGATTGGAAAAGTCACTGCTTGAACTGATCAGACGAACGTCTTCGGAACTTCCAAAGGATGTCGAGAAGGTGATTCTCGCCGCGGCAAAAAACGAAAAGAGCGGAACGTCGGCCAAATACGCGCTTGATGTTGTCTGCGAAAATATAAAGCTCGCAAAAGACAAATCTCAGCCAATATGTCAGGATACCGGATCGATACTATTCTTCATGAAAACGCCAAAGGGTTTTGATCAGATAAAATTCGAGGATGCGGCCAAAAAAGCGGTGGTTGAGGCCACTGAAAAGGGATATTTAAGGCAGAATTCTGTAGACTCTCTCACCGGAAAGAATTCGGGCAACAACATCGGCCCCGGCAACCCCCATTTCCATTTCGAGCAACTAGATAATACTAGAGTACCAGCACACCAGAGTACTAGCGTACGCCTTATACTGAAGGGCGGCGGCTGTGAAAATTGCGGTGCTCAATACTCACTTCCAAATAAATCTCTGGATGCCCAGCGTGACCCGGATGGAGCCCGCAAATGCATAGTAGACGCAGTCCTTCAAGCGCAGGGGAAAGGTTGTGGCCCGGGAATTTTGGGTGTCTGTATCGGCGGAGATCGCGCCACAGGCTATCTATATTCAAAAGAGCAATTGTTGAGAAAACTTGATGACAAGAATCCTATCCCCGAACTCGCCAAGATGGAAGATGAAGTGATGAAGATTGGAAACAAGTCCGGAATCGGCCCCATGGGCTTTGGTGGAAACACAACACTTCTCGGTTGCAAGATCGGCCACATGAACCGCGTCCCCGCAAGTTTCTTTGTCAGTGTATCATATATGTGCTGGGCAGATAGGAGACAGGGAGTTGTGCTTGATAATGAAATGAAGATTAAAGAGTGGCTATATTAATATGACGATAAAATTAACTCCCCCATTCACAAAAAATAAAATTCGCTCCCTCAAAGTCGGCGATATGGTGGAAATATCCGGCGTTCTTTTCACAGCAAGAGACGCGGTTCATCAGTGTCTTCACACGGGCAAATATCCGATGCCGGTAGACTGGAAAGATCAGATTGTCTACCACTGCGGCCCTGTCGTAATCAAAGAGAAGAATAAGTGGGTGGTCAAGGCGGCCGGCCCCACCACCTCCATCCGCGAAGAACCTTATGAATATGATGTAATGAAGAACTTCGGGATCAGGGCCGTGATCGGCAAGGGCGGTATGGGGAAGAAGACGCTTGCCGGTTGCAAAGAATTTGGGTGTGTTTATTTGCACGCAGTCGGCGGCGCCGCACAAGTTTATGCCGAAAAGATCGTAAAAGTTAATAACGTCTATCTTTATGACGAAGTCGGTGCGCCCGAGGCAATATGGGAGTTCGAGGTGAAAGACTTTCCTGTGGTTGTGACAATGGACTCACACGGAAACAGTCTGCATGAAAAAATTCTGGAAGAATCAACCAGGAATCTCAAGATTTGAAATCCTGAGGAACCAACAGCTTTTCAATCCCTTCATAAACGGCAATCAAGTGACGAACGTTTGAGACAAAATCTATTTTTGAAACGTCGACCTTCAAGACAGGGCCGTCATACCATTTAGTCTCTCTTAAAATATTCACAAAATTATCATAACGCGTGTTCAGCGCACGAACAAGCCTCGACAATCCCTCCGGAAGATCACCGCTTCCGCCCCTCTCCTCATTTCTCTGCCTCTCTTTTATATTTTCAAAGAGATAATTCAACGGACCGTGCAAAACTATCATGAGGTTTGGTTGTGCGAGTGGCTTGAATTCTTCTTCGAGCCTCTTGTCGATAATATTGAGTGACTCGCGTGTCAAATACGGAACATCCATGTCATTGTAAAGGACTTCACAAAATGCATAACGGTCGGCCAGCGCAGAACCATCAACGCATGTAGAGCGCCCAAGATGAGGCACGGCCTGCAGTTGCATCTTTCGTAAATCCAGATAGGCGTGTTGAATATCCAGCGCCGCACGCTCCAAATTTCTCTTCGCCGTCATCCATGCGGGAGATTCAACTGCCTCTTTTGCCTGACATTCGATAAACTCATTTATCGCACCATAATAGCGACCAAGCGTGCGTTTCGCAGATTCTTTCGCCGTGGCAAGAAGCGGATATAAAGATTCATTCTGAACGAAATAATCTTCAAAGCCTTCATCCGGAAGTTCAAAGAGAACGTTCATTCCGGTATTATAGGCAAGATATTTTACGAGTGAGCTTTTACCGGCTCCGATATTCCCAATGCATGTGATGAGACTCTGGTTCTGCTGAAGATACTTCATCAAACGTCTTTCGACATTTGTCAGTCTGTTGGGGATTTGGTGCCTTTTAATTGAATTGTCTTCCGAAACGTTCAATATGTTATCTTGATATACCATTTAGAGTGCCAGGTTTGCTTGCCTCAAGTCTCTCTCCCACGCCTCGCCCGCATGATTATTATTTCTTGCCGCAACCATCTTTCTCACCTTTTCGCGAATCATTCCGGCCGCTACATGCACATAGTCGGGATGTTCATACATATCAATCTCCGCCGGCAAGATGATGATGTCGGAATGTGGAGGAACGATTGCGTATTCCTGATATTTGAGAAGTGTCTCTTTCCAATTCTCAACAATGTTTTCATAGCAATTGTGAATCTCCGTCAAATATTTCTCTGTTATCGTTGCCGCATACGAATCACCCTTCTCGGCCCTCTGCATCCTTCTTTTTTCAAGAAGCCCCGGTTCCGATCTCAAATAGACCGTCAGATCAGGAAGCCTGATCCTTTCATTTTGAAGCGTTTCATAAAAAAGTGTTTTATATAATTTGGCGTGAGCCTTCGGCATTTCGCCGGAGTCGATCATTCTCTTTACAAAGACTTCCGGGCCATCCAAAAACGGCCTGTCTTCAATAATAAACACTCCATGGTCACTCTTGCGTGTCATAAGGTGACGGATCTCTCTCTGCTGAATTGTCCGCATGTTCAGAAACGCAATCTCCGTTGCAAAGATATTTGCCAGCCTGTCTTTATAAAAGAGGGCAAGACACTGATCGGTCAGAGAGCCTTTATCAACGCGCTCTGTGAAGGTGTGGGTCTCCGCGTTTCCAAGAATTGCCTCAAGGTCTGATTTATACGGGTCTTTGGAGAGGGCATCCATGAGGGTCGTCTTGCCCGAGAAGAGGTTCCCCATGATCCCTATGTGAAAATTCATTGGCATGTCTTTATCCGCCTATCAGACCCAGCAGGCAGGGTCAAGCCGCTAAAATTCTTTCAATTTCTTTATAGGCGCGCTCAAGATCATCGTTCACAATCTGATGATCATATTTGCCTTTGAACTCCATCTCTTTGAGCGCATTGGTGAGCCTCAATTCCTGCACCTCTTTCGAATCGGTCGCACGCTCGAAGAGTCGCCTCTTCAATTCATCCATACTGGGCGGCGCAAGGAAGATGGAGATTGAATCATCTTTGTAGAGCTTGCGAAGTCTCAAGCCACCGACAACATCCAGATCAAGGAGGACATCCTTCCCTTCATTGATCCACCCTTCTATCTGCTCTCTCGGCGTTCCGTAAAGATAGTTGTGCACGCCGGCCCACTCCGCAAATTTATCATTCGCGACTCCGTCTCTGAATTTTCTCTCATCCATGAAATGATAATCTTTTCCGTTAATCTCTCCCGGTCTGATCGGTCGCGTCGTGCAGGAGATTGAGTGGATCATGTTTGGATTTTCGTATAGAAATCTCCTGATGACGGTCGTCTTTCCCGTCCCGGATGGCGCAGATATAATTACTAATCTTCCTCTCTTCTTTGCGGAATTCATTTATTCACCTTGAAGGCAACATATATGGTTGAGTTTTGACGCCTGATTAACAACCTTGCAACCTTCCCCTTCTTCACCGTCTCAATCGCTTTTTCATATTCCTTCATTGAATTTATCTTTGCGCTGTTAATCTCCATCAAAATGTCACCACTCCTCACACCCGCATACTCCGCTTCGCTGCCCGGTTCTACTCGCACAATCAGGACCCCCTGGCCGGCCGGAACACCCAACTCGTGAGCCTCTTCCATGCTGAGAGCACGGGTAATCAGACCAAGCTTGTCCGCTTCTTTGGCAGTACTCTCGCCCGCCTCTTTCGTCGCCTCTTCTGCCCCCTCTTCCATCTTTCCCAGCTTCGCTTCAATTGTCTTCTTTTTACCGTCACGCAAAATATCCAGCTTCACAACCGTGTTACTCTGTGTATTCGCAACCATCCCGGGAAATTCTTTCGAATTATAAATCTCTTTGCCTTCATATTTTAAAATAATATCACCTGTCTTGAGACCCGCCTTGGCGGCCGGCGAATTGGGGACGACATCGCTGACAAGCGCTCCCATCTCCCTGTCTATTCCAAAAGATTTCGCAAGTTCCTCTGTCACCACCTGAATCTGAACACCCAGCCATCCACGATCGGTAATCTTTCCGTGTTTTACCAGTTGGGGTATCAGTTTCTTGGCCATATTGATCGGAATCGCAAAGCCCAAGCCCTGACCCCCGGCAAATATTGCGGTGTTGATACCGACGACATTACCGGCAAGATTAAAGAGCGGCCCTCCGGAATTTCCCGGGTTAATTGACGCATCTGTCTGAATAAAGTTATCATAAGGTCCGGCGCCGATCACGCGGCCCTTTGCGCTGACAATGCCGGCCGTCACCGTATGATCAAAACCAAAGGGATTGCCGATTGCCACAACCCAATCTCCGGTGTCCAGCTTATCAGAATCTCCAAGGCTCACAAACTTCAAAGGCTTATCAGTCTTGACCTTTATAACTGCAATGTCCGTCTTTGCATCGGTACCAATGATCTTTGCGGGATATTTATGTTCATCTGAAAATCTGACAACAATCTCTTCTGCCTCCTGCACAACGTGATTATTGGTTATGATATAACCATCTTTATTAATAACAAATCCACTTCCGAGACTATGCTGTTTGTGCTCCATCCCCGGATTGCCTTCGAAAAATTTATCGAAAAAATCATCAAAGGGTTCGCGCTGTCCAAACCCCTGAAAGGGATTAAACGCTCTGACTTTTGTCCTCTTCGTCGTTGATATATTGACAACGGCGGGGCTGACCCTCTTTGCTAAATCAGAGAATGAGCCCGGCGCACCCGGGGGCGGACTGTATTGTCCGGCACCCTCATGAAAATATTCCCCTGCCGGAGATTCTTTCACCAAATCCAACTTTGCCGCAAAGAGCAGGCCTGTCGCAAACATGACTACCGCAACAATTATCAGTGAGCGCTTATTGTACATTTTAACTTCCCCCTTTTTTCTTGTCCTCTTCAACAAATCTCATTCTCAAATCAAAAAGCAGATGGTCAAGCAATTCTCCTTCATCGTTTGACAAGTTCCCTTTTGTCTTCTCCTTCAACAGCTCAAGAATGTCTATCGACTGTTTGGCAAGCGGCAGGCTGACCTCTTTTTTGTTGTCGGCCGGATTCGGGATTAGGCCAAGATGGACCTGCGCTGAACCGGCCAGTGAAAATACGAAAGTTGAAAAGTTGATCTTTAAAAGGTTGCCGTTGTTTTCTGTCATGGTGAGGAGTGTGAATAACGCCTCGAAAATAGCTTGTCAAGGGGTCTGTTTTTTGCAATGATGCCGCGGATGACGAAAAACAGCCCCTATAACTATTTGATTCTATTGGTTTTTTTGGCGGTTATTTCCGTCTTCTCCTTTTCGGCCTGCTCTAAAAAGCCGATAGAGATCGGCCGCACCAATCCTGATCAGGAAATTAAGAAATGTATCAAGTTGTCCGAGAAGAAACATTTTGAAGATGCCATCGAGTGTCTTGAAATTTTCAAATCAAGATTCCCAAAAAGCAAATGGGGCATTGAAGCCGAGCTGATGATCGGTGACAATTATTTCAGGAGAAAGGAATATCTCCTCGCCGCCGATTCATATCAGGCCTTTGTAAAACTTCATCCGATCCATCCAAAGATTGATTATGCCTATTACAGAACCGGGGTTTCATATGCGAAACACTCCCCCAAGGCAATTGATAGAGATCAGGAATATCTGGATGATGCAATCGCAAACCTTTCAATAGTCACAAAAAATTTCCCGCAGAGCGCGTATTATAATGTCTCAAGGGTAACACTGCTTGAGGCACGCACCAAGATCGCAAAGAGACACTTTTATGTGGGAAGATTTTACTACAGGACCGGCGAATATATCGCCGCAATCCCCCGCTTTCAGGAGATTGTAGAGAATTATCCGGATAGCGGCCTCCTGCCAAAATCGCTTTACTTAATGACTGTATCCAATATAAGATTAAGTCGGCTCGATGATGCAAAAGAATCGTTCAGCATTCTTGCTACGAGATTTTCAGATAGTGACTATGTGCCCAAAGCACAGAAAAGACTTTTGAGAGCAACAAAGAAGAGGGAGTCCAGTTTATGGTAGACGTTCGGGAATTAGTTGCCGCCGGCAAACAGTGTTTTGAAAACAAAGACTATATCAAGGCCGAGTACTATTTCAAAAAGGTGCTTCAGGACCAGCCGAGCTATGCAGACATCCTGAATCTGATGGGAGTGATCCATCACATAGAAGGAAAATTTGTCTCGGCTATAGACTTTTTTGAGAAGGCCCTGAAGACTAATCCCAGATACACAGAGGCCATATTGAATCTGGCCGTTCTCTTCAACGACCTTGGAAAATATCAGGAAGCAAAGAAGTTATATTCGCAGATCAAGAAAAATCAGACAGTCAAACATAAACATATTGAGCCGGTCCTGAAGGGAAAGCTCTCTAATCTGCATGCAGATATCGGAAATATCTACAAGAATCTTGGGCTCTATCAATATGCAATTGACGAATATTCAAAAGCACTCAATCTGAACCCGAAATACGCGGACATCAAGACCTCGCTTGGAGTTGCCTTCAGGGAAAATAGCCAGTTGAAGGAGTCCTTAAAAATTCTTCAGGAGGCGGCGAAGATAGACCCGAAGTATGTCGCCGCCCAGGTGCAGCTTGGTGTAACCTACTATTCGCTGGGCCGGATCGCCGAGGCAAGGAAACAGTGGAATGGTGTCTTGAAACGTGAACCCCAAAATGAATATGCAAAGATGTATTTGAGGCTCTGCGAGAAATAATGGACGAAAAAGAAATCAACATACTATTTGAAAAAATCACAAGTGACGAGAATGTTCCGGAAGGGACAAGGGAAGTATTCAAATCTCTCATCGATACCACATTCAAATACCGTAACGATCTGGTTGCAGACGGCAAGCCTCCATTAACTGTCGGTGAAGTGGAAAAAGGTCTAACGCTTCTTCAAGAAGTTGCATCGACCGGCAAACTCCCGAAAGATATGCCGGAAAGAATTGAGCCTCTTCTCGAACGCTGGCTACTCGCCCTGTCGGGCAAACAAGAACCCACAAAACATTAGTTTTAAGATTTCACTCCGGCAAAAGTTTTTCTATGAATTGGTGTGGGGCCGTGCTTTTTGATCTCGTCCATATGCATCTTCGTCCCGTAACCTTTATGGACTGAGAATTTGAAATTAGGATATTCCTCTTCAAGATGAACCATCATCCGGTCACGTGTCACCTTTGCAATAATCGATGCCGCACCAACCGAGATACTCCTTGCATCACCCTTCTTTATTATCTGTTGCGGCAGTTCCGTTTCAATCGCCTGATTTCCGTCAATTAGAAGATGTTGCGGCTTGACCCGAAGCGATTCAACGGCAATCCTCATCGCCTTGAGAGATGCCTGAAGGATGTTTATCTCGTCAATCTCTTTTGAATCGATAACACCAATCCCATAAGCGACCGCGCCGGCCAGAATGATGTCATAGAGCTCCTCTCTCTTCTTCTGCGAAAGTTTCTTTGAATCGTTAATTCCCTTGATGCCGCAATTGCGCGGTAGAATGACACTGGCCGCAAGAACAGGTCCGGCAAGGCACCCGCGGCCCACTTCATCTACACCTGCTACACTTGATATGTTTTGATTATACAGACGCGATTCAAAATAGGTCTGATCGATTTCCGGCAGATCAATGAGATACTTCTGTCTCATTACCCCTTTTTTTCTCTTTTTAAGCCTTCTTCTCTTTCTTCTCTTCGGCCTTTGCTTCCTTCTTCACTTCTTTCTTCACTTCCGGCTTGGCGTCGGCCTTTGCCTCAACCTTTATCTCTTCCGGAGTTTCTTCTACCAAGTCCTCTTCAACTAACACATCTCTATCTTTGCTCTCTTGAATGCGCGCGGCACGGCCTGTCAGATCACGCAGATAATATAGCTTGGCACGTCTCACAAAACCCCTCTGCTTCACCTCTATCTTTGAGATGGAAGGCGAATGGATGGGAAAGATACGCTCAACGCCGACACCGTATGAAACTTTTCTTACAGTGAAAGTTTCTGTTCCTGCGGTCCCCTTCCTTGCAATCACAACACCTTCAAATGCCTGCTGACGTTCTTTGTCACCCTCTTTGACCTTGCTCATGACACGAACCACGTCACCCGGTCTGAAGATCGGAATCTTCTTCTTCATCTGTCTTTTAGAAATCTCGTCTATTATGTGCATAACATTTTCCTTTGTAGTAAACTTAATCCTTACAACTTAATTCTTCTTCAACAAATCCGGACGTCTCTCTTTCGTTCTCTCAATCGAGAGTTTCTCTCTCCATTCATCTATCTTCTTATGGTTCCCCGAGAGTAGCACCTCCGGAACCTTCAGTCCACCAAACTCCGGCGGCCTTGTGTATTGAGGATATTCGAGAAGACCGTTTGTATGCGACTCGCTCTTCAACGATTCCTCGTTACCAAGAACCCCTGGTATCAGTCTTACCACCGCCTCTATCACGAGCATTGCGGGTATCTCACCGCCGCTCACAACATAGTCGCCGACTGATAATTCCAGATCAATATACAATTCAATGAACCGTTCATCAATTCCTTCATACCTGCCGCAAACCAAAACCAATTGATCAAGTCCTGAAAAATCTTTTGCTCTGCCCTGCGAAAATCCTTCGCCCGCCGGTGTCAAAAGAACAACCTTCCTGCTTTTGCCAACCTTAGGCACTGCCTTAACAGCGGCCGCCAGAACATCTGCTTTCATCACCATCCCCGGTCCGCCGCCATATGGTGAATCATCTACCGTCTTATGAACATCAGTCGCCTGGTCCCTTATATTATGAAGAACCAGATCAACCTTTCCTGCTTCTCTGGTTTTTCCAACAATGCTTGAGTCAAAAACTCCCGCAAACATCTCCGGGAAGATGGTTAAAATATCTATACGCATTCAGTTTAGTCAGTTTGGTCTGTTTAGTCGGTTTTGTCAGTTAACGGGCTAAACCGGCCTAACTGACCCAACTGGCCTAACCGATCTAACTGGCCAAACATCACTATTCAAGGATCTCGAGAACTGAACGCTTCTTCAGTTTTGCCGATGCCGAGGAGAGTATTGTCCTGAGCGAGCGGGCTGTGCGACCCTCTTTGCCGATGACCTTTCCAAGATCCTCTTTTGCCACACCGAGTTCAAACACAGTTGTCTGCTCGCCTTCAACCATCGCCACTGTTACCTTGTCCGGGTTGTCAACAAGCGCCCTTGCCATCGTCTCCACTAGTACCTTTAGCTCATCCATCGACTACCTCCTTTGTACTGCTTAATTACTTTTGACTCCTAACCTTTTCAGAAAGCGTCTGCGTTGGCTTTGCGCCATTCTTCATCCAGTAATCATATCTCTCTTTGTCGAGAGTTAATGACTTCTCTTTTGCGCGTGGATCATAAACACCCAACACCTCGATGAATTTTCCATCGCGAGGTTTGCGCTCATCCGCCACCACAATTCGGTAGGAAGGCTGTTTCTTCATGCCATAACGTGCAAATCTGATTCTCACTGCCATAAGTCTCCTTATTTAAAAAATATGCCCGCCTGAAATGAGTAGCGGGCGCACCTCAAAAACCCTCTAACAACTGTGCGTGCGCATGTATCTGATTTTACATACATTTGTCAAGCGAAAGAGGTGAGCTTTTTTACCACCCTCTCTATCAACCAGGTGGGCGTTGATGCCCCCGCGGTCACTCCAATTGTGTCAAACCCCTCAAAATCACTGGCTTTTAGTTCATCTTCGGTCTCAATTTGAAGGGTCTTTGTGCCGACATCTTCCGATACCTGGGTCAGTTTGGCAGTATTGGCGCTGTTGTGTCCCCCCACCACCACCATGGCATCAACCCCATTGGCCAAATTTTTGGTCTCTTCCTGTCTCTTGGTCGTAGATGCACATATTGTGTTAAAAATCTCCGCGTCAGGATATCTGTCTTTGATAGCCTTGACCAACAAAAAAAACTTTTCTTCTTTCTGTGTACTTTGAGAAACGACGCAGAGCTTCGGCCAATCGGCAGGCAGTTTCAAAATTTCCTCTTTTGTGAGGAGCGCAACGCCATCCCCTTCAGCATATCCAAGAAGTGCATTCACTTCCGGATGTTTTTTGTCACCGATAATAATAATTTTATAACCCTTCCTGACATGTTTTCTCACAATCCCCTGAATCACCCCGACGTCGGGACAGGTCGCGTCAACAATTTTTGCACCGGAGTTTTTCAGGCGCGCACGTTCATCAGGCGAAAGGCCGTGCGTGCGGATAAAGACAGTCCCGGATATCTTCTCCGGAATCTCCTCCAAGACATCAACACCCTTCTCTTTCAGTTGTGCTATTGCCTGAGGATTGTGGATGAGAGGTCCATACGTGTAGAATTTTTCAGAGGCCGGCCCCTCTGCCGCCACATCAAGGGCCTTGTCAAAAGCGCGTCTGACCCCCCAACAAAAACCGGCAGATTTTGCAACGATGACCTTTTTCATTGATCTTTTTTAATGTCTGATCTTTTCGAAACCTTGTCCAGAATCCCGTTGACAAAGGACTTGCTGTCTTCAGACCCAAATTCTTTTGCCAACTCAATTGCTTCATTGAGGGTCACTCTGACGGGTATATCTTCACAAAAATAAAATTCATAAATGGCAACGCGCAGAATGTTTCTGTCAACCGCGGCCATTCTTGAGACTTTCCAGTTGTCAGAGCATTCTTTGATAATGGAATCTATATTCTTGATGTCGGCAACAACACCCTTGACGAGTGTGTCTGTAAAATCGACAATTTCCTGATTATCTGCCGGGTCCGAACCCCAATAGAGGGCCAGCGCCTCTTCCGGAGATGATTTGGAGACATCAACGGAATAGAGGACCTTCAAAGCACACTCACGCGATTTCCTACGATTACCCATTCAAGCTGTTTATAGTTTATTGTTCATAGTTGATAGTAAAAACAAAAACACCAAGACCAGAAAACCATCAACTATAAACTATCAACCATCAACTTTCTTTAAAACATTAATTGTCTCAATGAGCGATAGCAATGCCTCTTCACCCTTGTTCCCCTGCTTTGTTCCTGCACGTTCAATCGCCTGTTCAAGATTGTCTGCTGTGACAACGCCAAATGAAGTCGGAATGCCGGTCTCAAGATTGACCTGGGCAACGCCCTTGGCAACTTCACTCGCTATATACTCAAAATGCGGTGTGCCGCCGCGGATGACTGCGCCCAGACATAAGATTCCATCAAATCTCTTGCTTCCGGCCAGCTTCATTGCCGCCAGCGGAATCTCAAAAGACCCCGGAACCTTCAGCACGGTGAGATTGTTCTCATCTCCGCCGCTCCTGGTGAAGGCGTCTTTGGCCCCGTTCAGCAGACGCTCTGTTATCATGCTGTTGAACCTGCTGGCAACGATACCCACCTTCAAACCCTTTGCTTCGATTGTTCCTTCGTATGTTTTCATATTGACTCCTTTGTTCGTTTGTTCGTTTGTTCCTTGGTTCATTAGTTTACATCATTCCACAATATTACCAACGAACCAACGCACTAATGAACCAACGCACAAATCAAACCTTCTCTAAAATATGTCCTAACTTTTCTCTCTTTGTCTTCAAATAACATTTATTATTTGCATTTGGTTCCATCTCCAACGGCACACGCTCAACAACCGAGAGGCCGTAGCCTTCAAGTCCGACAATCTTTCTCGGATTATTGGTAAGCAAGCGAATCTTGCCGATGCCTATTTCGCGTAAAATCTGTGCGCCGATTCCATACTCCCGCAGATCGGCGCAAAAACCGAGCTTCTCGTTTGCCTCAACGGTATCAAGCCCCTCGTCCTGCAGAGCATAAGCACGAATCTTATTTAACAGTCCAATGCCGCGCCCCTCCTGACGGATATAAAGTACTGCCCCTTTCCCTTCCTTCTCGACCAACTCTATTGCCCTCATCAGTTGATTGCCACAGTCGCATCTTGCACTTCTGAAGGCATCGCCGGTCAGACACTCTGAATGTACCCTGACAAGTGTCGGCTCATCAGGAGTTATATTACCTTTAACCAAAGCTAGGTGCGTTCTATTGTCTATCAATGTCTCATACGCAATTACTTTAAAGCCGTCTCCGGCCTCAAGCGGCAGATTCGCTTCCACGGCCCTCTTCACGAGGAGTTCGTTCTGCATCCTGTATTTTATAATGTCCTCAACGGAAACGATATTGATGCCGTGCTCTTTCGAAAACTTCTCCAGCTCCGGCATCCTTGCCATTGTCCCGTCTTCGTTCATGATCTCGCAGATCACCGCGGCGGACTTCATTCCGGCAAGTCTTGAAAGATCGACCGAGCCTTCAGTCTGTCCTGTGCGAACGAGAACTCCGCCGTTCTTTGCCTTGAGCGGAAAGATGTGGCCGGGACGGGCAAAATGTCCGGGTTTCGCATCGTCTCTTATTGCATCTAGGATTGTCTTGGCACGATCATGCGCAGAGATTCCGGTTGTCGTCCCCTCTTGAGAATCTATCGACACGGTAAAGCCGGTATTAAATTTTGATGTATTATCGTTGACCATCAGCGGAAGGTCGAGCTTCTCTGTCTGCTCTTCTGTCAGCGACAGACAGATGAGACCACGTCCGAACCTTGCCATGAAGTTTACGGCTTCGGGGGTCATCTTTTCGGCCGCTATGGTGAGATCGCCCTCATTCTCGCGATCCTCATCATCGACCAGAATGACCATCTTCCCGTTCTTGAAATCCTCGATTGCTCTATTTACTTTATTAATAGAATTCATATTCTCATCTGTCGGCAGGCCGTCAAGTCTGCATGTCCACAGGTCGACAATTATTTGCTGACCTGTAGACCTGAAGACCTGTAGACTTGTAAACCGCCTTTATCCAAACCCATTCTCCTTCAAAAACGCCTCGGTAATACTCGATTTCTCATGATATTCGCTTGCGTCGAGATGGGTCAGCTTTTCTACGTATTTACCTATAATGTCAACTTCCAAATTGACCGGATCGCCGGGCTTGACAGACTTGAAGGTCGTTGCCTCCATTGTGTGTGGAATAAGAAAGACTTTGAACGTATCACTACTGCAATCTGTAATTGTTAGGCTGATACCGTTTACTGCCACCGAGCCCCTCTTGATCATATACCTTGAGAGGTCTTTAGACACTTCAAGTATTACTTCATATCCCTTATCTATCTTTTTGATTTCTCTAATTTTACCAACACCATCGATATGCCCCTGAACGAGATGACCGCCAAGCCTTCCGCCCATCTGCATGGGGCGCTCGACGTTTACAAAATCCCCGTCTTTCAGTTTTCCAAGTGAGGTGACCTTCAGGGTTTCGGCACCGACATCTGCCCAGACGGTATTGCCAAGCCTGGATGTGACGGTCAAACAGACGCCGTTGACGGCAACGCTGTCGCCGGTCTTCAGGTCGTTTTGGACGAGCTCGACATGGATTGAAATGCGGGTCGAATCGGCCCCCCTCTCAACCCCTTTCACCTTGCCTATTGCCTCTATAATGCCGGTAAACATAGCAAGGGCACGGCTTATCAGCTAATTAGGGAGAGGTCAACTGAATCATTAAGAACATCAAGAAACATAAAATTTGTCCGCAGGTCTGCATGTCTGCAAGTCCGCAGGTCTGCATGTCTGCAAGTCCGCAGGTCGACAATTATTTGCTGACCTGTAGACCTGACGACTTGTAGACCTGAAGACCGTTTCTACTAAAATATCTGAAATTGGCCGTCCTCCAAAACAAGGGTATCATCAACATACAGTGTTGGCTTGAGCATCACGCAGTCTATATGGACGCCTACATTGAACGAACCGCCCATGCTGGCGTTGTTGCCAAGGGCGATGTGGACTGTGCCGCCGACCTTTTCATCTTCAAGGATAAAACCGGAGAGCTTTGCTTTATAGTTTGTGCCGACACCGAGCTCGGCGATGTTCATCCCGTCTTTTCCATAAGGCTTTAGAATCTCCTTTAACTTTTCGGCCGAGCCTCCTCCTTCAATAGAAACCGCAAAACCATCTTTGATATTTATTGTAACCTTATCTCCGTTCAACAGACCAATCCCCGCAATGGATCCATCTGCAACGGCAACGCCGTTTGTCTTTCCCTCTTCCGGCATCAGGAAGCCCTCACCGGAGATTATGTTTGCGCCCTTCCCTTCGAGCGTCACGACGCCGGTTGAACAGATGGCATCGATCCCATCTATAGGAATTGTAAGATCAGTCCCTGTAGGAGTTGTAATTCTGGCGACTTTCCCTTTCTGTAAAATCTCCGAGACCTTTTCTGTATCCGCAACCAGTTTATTCTTATCGACCGAAAGGCATCTCTCGATAATTTCCGGTGTGATATTTGGAAGTGTGCCGACCTTGACGCCCGCTTTGTTGGCCTCGTGGCGCGCCTCTGTGTGTGTCATACTCTTCTTAGTGATGCCAATAACGGCATCACAGCGCTTCATCGCCTCTGCGACCATCTTCGGCAGAGGAGCCCCGTCATTGCGGCGCATCTTCATCTGCATGATAGTTGCCTCGGCACCGATTGTATCTGCCGCCTCTTTGAAAGCATTGCCTAGATCAACGGTACTTTCATCTATCACAATAAGAAGGTTCTCCCCTTCTTTCACACCCATAAAATCCCTGACGCCGTGAAGGACTGCTTTTTTAAAATCGCTCATTTTATCCTCCGTCTCAAAGAAGGGGCAAAAGATCTTTGGGTTTTCCTATCAACTTCTTCGCGCCGGATGTTTTCAATTCACCGATACCCCTGAAACCCCACAGCACTCCAACCGGATACATTCCGGCATTGACCGCAGTCTTCATGTCGATATCTGAATCACCCACAAAGAGACACTCGCTGGCATTCACTCCAAGTTTATTTACAATTTCGAGCACGGCGGCCGGATCCGGTTTTTTTGGGACATCATCTTTTGCTCCGGCAACATAGACAAATTTTATTCCTGAAAGATATTCATCCGCATCTCTCTTAGTATATTTGTCCGGCTTATTTGAAAGAATAGCCATCTTAACACCACGCTTTGCAACCTCGGTCAGAAGTTCAGTTATGCCGTCATAAGGTTTTGTCTTCCTTCCAAATGCCTTTCCGTATCCTTCACGCGTAAGCCTCAACGCCTCATCGATTGTCTTCTGATCCCTTCTATCTTCCGGCAGTGCCTCAACGATGAGGCTGGTCAACCCCTCGCCGACCATAATTTTATATTCATCCACCGCATGCTTCGGACAGTCGAGCTGTACAAGCGCGCCATTTACCGCATCTGAGATGTCATCGATTGTATCGAGCAGTGTCCCGTCCAGATCGAATATAACGGCCTTGAATTTCATTGATCACAAAATGTGCATAATTGTCCAATAATGTCAATGAGATACAGTCCGAAACTTCGGGTCCCTAAAGAGCCGATAACTATATTGAAAGGGTATATCCATGTTCGACAAGTTGGTAGCCATAGTTCTGCCGCATCTCCTTCATCCCGCAAAAGAGGCAGACGATAATTTACGTGCAAACACAATTCTCCCGCCGTCAAAAACCGAAGTAGTCCCGATAGATGCATCTGCCGCAAAAAAACTGGCCGCCGACACAAAACCTGTGTTTTCTGTCTCTTCACTATTTTCGGAACTGACTACTGTAATAGCCGATTACCGTTCTCCCAAGAAAGAACGTGTCTCTGCCAGTTATTCAGAGGAAATACCGCGCATCTATCAGGGGGATCTGCCCGGACCAAAAAAATTGTGCAGACATGCTGTCTTGACAAGAAAACGTCAGGAACTGAAGGCAAGGCTTGAGGATGAAGGCGCTAGTCCGAGGGTTGCAAAAAAACTCGCACATGAAGCGATCCCCAGCGATATCTATAACTCTGAAGTTAAAAGCGTTGTCCCGTGGGAAGACTGGCCTTTCCATGGCGGAAAGGTGGTGCCTAAGAGGGCCGATCTTGCCCCAGTTGTAAAAAAAATAGTTTCACATCTCGAAAATAATTGCTCGGCCGCGGTCTATGTTTCCACATCACACGGCATCCATGTGGTCGAAGTTGATAGATATGACAAAACTAGCGATGGAAAGGTTGCGGGATTTCATTTTGTTGATCCTGCCAGTCCGCAAAAGACCGAGGGCTATCTGACGTGGAATGGTACAAATTACGTAAAAGACGGTAGTCCTCACAGGAAAACCGCTTATCAGCCATATCAACTACTCGGCTTGTACCCCACGAAAGAAAGAGAACTTGCCGCTGTGGCAAATGTCAAATCAACCGCGATCGCACATGAGACCACGGTCAAACCGCAAAACGATTCTTAAAAATTATTTACCTGCAAGACACTCAATGACAACATCACCATCCAGCATGAAGGAGTGTTCGGGGATGAGATTCAGGGTTTTGCCGATGGAATTACGGCCGATATCGCCAAGCCAGTTTTTGGCGCCGCCACCCAAAAGTTTCGGGGCGATGAAGACGACAACATAGTCTACGAGGCCTTTTTTGAAAAGTTCGCTGTGCAGTTGGCTCCCGCCCTCCACCAGCACTGATTGAAATCCGGCGCTCCCCAGCTCTTTTAACAGCTTCTTTAAATCAACCTTTTTCAGGAGATTGCTTCGCTTCGCTCGCAATGACAGACCGGTACTAACACACATCGGGACCGGCTGTTTTCCGTGATAAGCGGGAAGCCTGACATTTAGCTTTGGCTTGTCTTTTTTATAGGTCCCCTCGCCAACCATAACAACATCTGAGCCGGCACGAAGCCAGTGAGAATATTCACGCGACTTTTTATTTGAAATCCACTTTGAATCGCCCTTGCTGTCCGCGATCTTTCCGTCCATCGTGATTGCAATCTTTGCAGTAATATATGGAAGCCCGGTCATCATCCACTTTGAATATGGACGATTCATCTTCATGCACGGTTCCTTCAGGACCGGGCCGATCACATTGATTCCGGCCTTTTTTAGTTTCTTGAATCCATTGCCACCAACTTGCGGATTAGGATCCTGCATCCCATAGATCACTCTGGAAACACCGACCTTAATAATCAAGTCCGTACACGGAGGCGTTCTTCCATAATGACAACAAGGTTCAAGCGTAACATATAAATCGGCCCCCTTCGCCCTGCCTCCGGCCTTTCGCAGTGCAACCACTTCTGCATGAGGACCCCCAGCCTTTTTGTGATATCCCTCGCCGATAATTTTACCATTCTTCACCACAACCGCACCAACCAACGGATTAGGGCTCGTCTGCCCATAGGCATCTGCGGCCAGCTCCAGCGCCCTTATCATGAAATTTTCGTGATTGGTCATAAATGCTATTTTTTGCTCAGCGTATCTTTGAGTTCATCCATGAATTCGTTCAAGTCCTTAAACGAGCGATAGACAGAGGCAAATCGGACATAAGCGACCTCGTCGAGCTTCTGCAGACTCTCCATCACCCTTTCGCCAATCTGGGAACTCAAGATTTCAATTTTACCGGTCTCCTGCGCCCACTGCTCGATCTGCCCCACAACGCCTTCAATTGTGTCCATCCCCACCGGACGTTTCTCGCAGGCCTTCTGAATTCCGTGGAGAAGTTTGAGTCTGTCAAATGCCTCGCGGCGACCGTCTTTCTTCACAATCATCGGGAGTTCGGCTTCAACACGTTCGTATGTTGTGAAACGCGTGCTACAATGCTCACACTCACGCCTTCTGCGAATCAGATTACCTTCAGTAGATAACCTTGAGTCGATCACTTTACTCTCCAGATTTTCGCATCGTGGGCATTTCATAA
>CAZTCA010000001.1:16728-23826 GCA_964612405.1 uncultured Pseudomonadota bacterium | reverse complement strand
AACCTTGAGTCGATCACTTTACTCTCCAGATTTTCGCATCGTGGGCATTTCATAAGTGCAAACTCCAATCCCCAAGCATCAATTACCAAATAAATTCCAAATTCCAATCATCTAAATTCTAAACCTTCTTGATCATTTGAATTTTGATCATTGGTGCTTATTTGTAATTTGTTATTTGTGATTTGGTGCTTCACAAATAAACTGGGAATTTTTTACAAAATTCTTTCACTTCATTTTTGATCTTTTCCTGTTTAGTCGTGTTACTAACATCATCAAGAACGTCTGCAATCCAGCCGGCGATAATCTTCATTTCAGATTCTTTCATTCCGCGCGTTGTCAGGGCCGGCGTTCCAACCCTGATTCCGCTTGTGATAAACGGCGAACGTGTCTCGCGGGGGACTGTGTTCTTGTTTACGGTGATATCGGCCCGGCCAAGCGCCTCTTCTCCGTCTTTGCCGGTCGCCTCTCTACCGGTCAGGTCTATCAACATTAGATGATTATCAGTGCCACCGGAAACCAGCCTGAAGCCTCTGCCGGTCAATTCCTCGGCCATTGCCTTTGCATTCTTTATCACCTGTTCACAATATATTTTATACTCCGGTTGAAGATCTTCATAAAAGGCAACCGCCTTTGCCGCGATCACGTGCATCAGCGGGCCTCCTTGCATGCCGGGGAAAACTGCGGAGTTTATTTTCTTTGCGAAATCTGCCTTGCACATGACCATTCCACCCCTCGGGCCGCGAAGCGTCTTGTGCGTTGTCGTTGTCACAAAATCACAATACGGCACCGGATCTGAGTGGAGCTTTGTTGCAACAAGCCCCGCCGGATGTGCAATATCCGCCATGAGCAGAGCACCCACCTCATCCGCAATCTCTTTGAAGGTCTTGAAATCGATGTCGCGCGCATATGCAGAGGCGCCGCAGACGATCAGTTTTGGATTATTCTTCTTTGCAACATCTCTCACTTCATTAAAATCTATCCTTTCGGTCTCAGGATTCACGCCATATGCCACCACATTATATAGTTTGCCTGTGAAATTGACCGGGCTTCCGTGTGTCAGATGACCACCGTGCGAAAGACTCATCCCCATGAATGTGTCACCCGGTTTTAGGACTGCCATGTAAACAGCCATATTGGCCTGCGCGCCGGAATGCGGCTGGACGTTTGCGTGATCTACACCAAAGAGTTTCTTTGCGCGCTCAATTGCAAGCTCCTCTGCCTCGTCAACAAAAGCGCAACCGCCATAATAACGTTTCTTTGGATAACCCTCGGCATATTTGTTGGTCATGATACTGCCAAGTGCCTCCAGAACTGCGGGGCTGACATAATTCTCCGAAGCAATCAGCTCCAGCCCATATTCTTCTCTGTCCAACTCTGATTTTAAGGCCTTTGCAATTTCCGGATCAAAACTTTTGAGTGGCTTTCGGTTCATTGTTAACCTCGAATAGTTACACTAGATTACTTCGTCACTAACGTTCCTCCCGCCTTCGCCAAGGCTATGGCGGGCAAGCGCAATGACAAGTCAATCGTCTATCTTTTTGACACGTCCTTCGTGGCGACCCCCTTCAAATTTCGTGGTAAGCCATATATCCAAAAACTTTTTGGCGCTTCCGGCGTTGGTCCTTCTTGCGCCAAAACAAGCAACATTTGCATTATTGTGACGCCTGCTCATCTCCGCATCAAACGCGTCACCGATAACCACCGCCCTCACCCCTTTGAATTTATTGGCGGTCATACACATTCCAATTCCGCTCCCGCATACGAGAACACCGATCTCAGTCATGCCTCCGGAAATCGCCTCGGCCGCCTTCTTGGCGAAATCAGGATAATCAACCGAGTCTTCGGAACTAGTTCCGAAGTCAACGACATCCATTTTTTTTGATTTTAGATAAGATTTGAGCGTTTCTTTCAGAGAAAAACCTGCGTGATCAGAACCGATTGCAACCTTCATTTTACCCCGCCCTACGGGTTATATACCCAACAAGGTCCGACACCTTTTCAAACTTCTCCGCATCTTCGTCCGGAATCTCGGTCTCAAACTCCTCTTCAAGAGTCATAATCAACTCCACCACATCAAGAGAATCGATGCCAAGATCTTCCACAAAAGAAGACTCGCCGGAAATCTCGTCTTCATTAATTCCCAACTGCTCGGCAATGATCTCTATAACCCTTGCCTCAAGACTCATTTTTGCCTCCGCTCATCCTGAGGGATGATTTCACGACCCTTGTAGAACCCGCAATGAATGCAGACACGGTGCGGCAGTTTCGGCTCATTGCACTGCGGACACTTTGAGTGGTTCTGAGAATCAAGCTTCAGATAGTTCGCCTTGCGCATATTGCGCCTTGATTTAGATGTTTTCCGTTTCGGTAATGCCATATCATCTCCTTCTTAAGTTTGGTTATAACTATACATTTACTGTTAAACATCAAGCTTATTTTTCAAAGGGGCGAAGGTCGAATCGCCCTGCTCAACCGGACAACCACAGAGGCCCTCGTTCAGGTTCATGCCGCATTTATGGCAGAGCCCTTTGCATTCGTCCTTGCAGAGATTGACCATATCTCTTGATAAGATCAGATACTCTCTAACGAGTTCCGCAATATCTATCTCTTTGCCATGGTAGATGCCAAAATCCTCATCCTCATCGACATCGGCATCGTTCTTGTCAGCCTTCGAAGCCGGCTTCATAAACTGATAAATGGCCACCTGCTCGTGCTTCTGATATTCACCAAGGCACCTGTCACAACTGGGATGCCATTTAAAGACCGCACCCCCAACAACCGTCACGTCCTTATAGTTTCTCTGGAGCATCAGGCTTATCCTGCCGCCATCATCATCTTGCATCTTATCTCTGCCAAAAATATCAACAAAAAGCTCTTTCAACCACTTATTGTCGGCATAATCTGCATTTATCTCCAGCCCCCCTTCGGGGATATCATTAATTTTTACCTTCATTGTTTTTTAGTTCCGGCTAGGATTTAATCCTATTCTGTCCGTCCACGAAAACCTTGAGGGGTTTGTGTGATCTCACTTCATTCTCATCATAAAATGCAAAACTTGCAATGATCACCTTATCACCTTTTCTGATGTGATGGGCCGCCGCACCGTTTGCGCAAACTACACCGCTGTCCGGCTTGCCGTTGATGACATATGTCTCAACGCGCGATCCATTTGTCACGTTCCAGATGACAACGTGTTCATTTTCAATGAGATTCGCCTTCTCCATTAAAGTTCCGTCAACTGTGACAGAACCCTCATATTCAATGTTGGCATCCGTTACGATGGCGCCGTGAATCTTTGATTTTAACATTAAGCGGTTCATATTGATTTGCGCGCCTTTAACGTGTAGCATCCCTCTTGTCAATGCAAGAGAAATTTATGTATTATAATTATATATAATTAGATATAATAGGAGTATATTTATGCTTAGAAAACCGGCCGTTGCGGGACGTTTTTATCCATCCTCCAAACAGAGTCTTGAGGCTGAAATCGCGAAATACCTGACCGATGCAAAGCCTAAAGAAGTCATCGGGTTAATTGCACCACATGCAGGTTATATCTATTCCGGACCTGTTGCGGGCGCTGTCTTTTCATCTGCCAAGATTCCGGAACGAGTAATTATCCTCTCCCCCAACCACACAGGCCTTGGAAAACCGGCGGCGGTTATGAATGAAGGTGAATGGGAACTGCCAACCGGAAATGCAAAGATAGATTCGGATCTGGCAAATAGACTTGTCGGCAACTGTGTAGAATTATCAATCGATGAAAAGGCGCACATCGCCGAACATTCTCTTGAAGTTGAAATTCCTTTTCTGCAGGTTCTGCAACCGAAGTTGAAATTTATTCCGATCACGCTTTCGCATCTGCGATATGATGTTTGCGAAAAAATTGGAAAGGCAATTGCAAAGACAATCAAAGAATCTAAAGAAAAAATTCTGATCGTTGCAAGTTCTGACATGAGCCATTATGAACCGCATGAAGTTGCTAAGAAAAAGGACCAGCTTGCGATTGATAAAGTTCTCGCTCTTGATCCAAAAGGCCTGCTCGATGTCTGTGCGCACGAGCGGATTACGATGTGCGGCGTTGTTCCTTCTGCCATAATGTTGATTGCGGCAAAGGAATTGGGGGCGAAGAAAGCGGAGCTCGTCAAATATCAAACATCCGGAGACGTGAGCGGTGATTATAGTGCAGTTGTTGGATATGCGGGGATGATTGTGTATTAAATGAGACACCAGGGGTCTGACCCCTTATATATCACCGGGGTAGCAGAAGTAGCCATCTTTGGGACAAGTGCAGATCATATGTCCGGCACAATCCATAGTTCTCATCATAACATCAATACTGTCCATGTATTGCTCTGCCCTTCTGTTTGCACCCATCACAGCGTGTGCGGGACTTTTGAAATCTGTATCAATCACTCCTTGAATCAAGAAGACGCCAACCATTCCGAGTGGGCCACCTATATTAGCCCTTGCTGTTGCCGCCATCGACATTGAAAGATCGGTTGAGAGAGTGCTCATCACGGCCTGCGCTCCGATTTCAAGCGCCACTGCAGAGACGATGGGCCTGCTAAGTTCCGTGTCAATCGGTGTTGTAAACGGCTCTGGGTTTGGAAGTGGGTCTGTATAATCGGGCGCAATAATTCCGTCTTTTAACTCGGTACGAACCCGAATACGCCCCGGCGTGAAAATCATCGGGCGATTATATTTGCTCAGATCCTCTATTGGAGTCGTCATCGGCTCCAAATCAAATTCTTCAATCGGAGTTGTCATCGGCCCAGACAACTTTCTAATCATCTCGTGAGAAAGCTGTGATAACGCACTCGCCGGCTCAGCGGCAGGTATCTGACCAAAGCCCTGTTTCCCATAACGGCCGTTCTGTTTTTTCAGGACTGCATCTATCTCTGTAAAACCACGTCCGGACTGTGCCTCTGCCACCGCCACTCCTTCCGGAGTTGAGATATCGGGAAGCGGTGCATGTGCAATCGTAACCGTCAGTGTTTTTAGAAACGGCTCCCAGCCTTCTCCGACCGGAATCTCCATGGCCTCAGCATACTTGCCGGTAACCGCATTCACCCAAATTGGAACCTTTTTCATGCCACGGCCCGTTTCAATCTTGGCCGCAGGCTGAAATGGCTCTTCTTCAAATTTTTTAGCAACTGAAATTTGAATATCTCTGAGGAGGGCAACATAATCAGGGTTTGAACCATTTACCCTCCCAAATGCGCAGCGAATCTGATCTCCGTTTGCACTTAAAACGACCGGCACTCCATGATCTCTGGAGACCGTCATGATCACCTGCTTCAACTCGTTGATCCGGTCGGTCTTTCTTTCGCTATATGTACGATTATATGAACTTTGATTGTCTATTTCTATATCCGCAAAATACCCAAATTTTACATCTACTCCGAATCCTTTAAATTTTGCCTCGAGCTTTCCGATCTCTTCGTAGAAATGCTCCCATTTCACCTCTATTGGGAATCTGAAATTACGACGTCCTAACTCACCCATATGCATGTCATTCATTGCAATATAAGAAATCAACTGATAAAACTCGCCCATATGTTCGGCGGCAGTCTCTGGCCGGGCCATAATGTCTCGTGTCAGATCCTCAAGTCGTTCTAAGACCCCTCCGCCATGCATTTCTCTGGATCTCGTCATAAAACCGAGATCGTGCGGAATATTAGGGAAGGTTAGCTCCATCACCATCTCTCGTTCCCAATCAGATGCATCTGGATGTGGCTCCTGAATGCCTGAAAGCGTAATACCGAGAGAGACAAATCCTGCGTCACGGTCAACATATCCCATCAACGCCGCATGCAGTGGATCGTCGGGCAATGGAAGCGATGAACCGTTAAAAATATACATACCACCCTGAACCATGACCGGTTCTTTTGGAAAGACCTTTAAGAAAACGGTCTCGGCGGCAGTTCTTCTGAATTCGCTGAGCAGATAATCTACCACCGCATCTCTAGGAACTTTGTCGGTAGATTCCAATCTATGTTCTTTCGCATAACCGTCCACAAAATCTCTGAGATGTAGTCTTGTATAGTGAACCGTGGCTCCGGCATCGAATCTCGACAGATCAACATCGGCAGAGATCCGCCCATCAATCTGCCCCTGCAACAGCAAGTCTTTCACGTTTATTGAATAGCCTCCGGTCCCGGTGACGACATGATTCACAAATTCCGGCGTGCCGTGCCCTGCCACAAGGTATGAAGTTCTCTCCGGAAGCCTTGCAACGGAGAGAGGAAAACCACCAAACTCGGCTCCCAGACTATCTCTCAACAGATCAAAAATGCTCGGCACATAAATATCTGCGGCATTGCCTGTGGTATCGATCAAGTTATTCAGCACACCCACATCAAAATCAAACCTGAAGAGATATGCATCTCCTGAGAGCTCTCTATTTCTCCCGACCTCGTGGGTCATATTGACAAGATCGTTTATAGCAAAGATAGGGAGACTTCTTTTTTCAGTATAAAAATCAATTACCTCTCGCGAAAGTTGATCGAGCTCCTGAACCAGCGCATTTATCTCTTCGGGTCTCAGCGCAAAATCAACTTCTTGCACAGAGATAAGATCTCGATAAATTTCTCCTACTCTGATTAATTTATTCGCAAGTTCCGTCCTGAGATGCGCCGGAATTCTTGAATAGTCACCAATACGATCCAGCGCCGGCGTTGTCAGCTCCGGATTAAACACGATATCATTAAGGAGAGCGCGTTGACGTTCTGTGAGCGGCATCGAATAACCGCCCCTCACAACTCCCGACAAACCAGAAGCAGGATCTCCGGATACAAAATTACTATCCGGCATGTCTGAAGGATGTGCCGATCCATCCGCCCCTGAAACGCCTGCTTCAGAGACACAGCCGGCCTCGGAATCTGAGACCGGAAGAAGATCAAGGTCTGCCGGTGACAAACCAGTCTTCGAACTATTTGGATCTATCGGAGCCATAAATTATTTAACGGGGATAGTACTATCCGGACCATCAACGGGCCGCGTCTTCTACACCTTAGGCGAATAATGTCAAGGAGAGCCTTTTTCAGGCTGTCACCGGGGACAGGTCCTTTCAGGCTGTCACCGGGGACAGGTCCT
>CAZTCA010000001.1:0-16628 GCA_964612405.1 uncultured Pseudomonadota bacterium | reverse complement strand
CCGGGGACAGGTCCTTTCAGGCTGTCACCGGGGACAGGTCCTTTCAGGCTGTCACCTATTAATGTTATCGGCTAGGAAAATCAGCAAGTTGCGTCATTTTTTGGTTATTTAATGGTGACTCCGCGTGTTACCTAGCAATCATAATATTTCTCAGTAAAATCAAATAGTTGTATAAGTTTTTATTGGTTTGACAAAGGGTTGGCGAATTGTTAGCAACTCCTGACTATGAAGAACAAAATAACACTCAACGGCGAAGCGAAAGAATTTGAAAATGTAACAACCTTGAGAGACCTCATGATTAAGCTGAGTCTCAACGCACCCTATCTGGCGGTCGCAATTAATGACCGGGTGATCCCAAGGAGTGAGCATGAAAAAACTTTCGTGAAAGACGGAGATCGTCTGGAAGTTATTCATGCCGTTGGAGGAGGATAACTACCGTTGATCGTTGATCGTTAAACGTTGATCGTTAAACGACATTGCTCATATCGATAAACGATAACCGATAAACGATAGACGCGAATTATGACATACAAAATAGCAAATAAGGAATTCAAATCCAGGTTGATGGTCGGCACGGGAAAATATGCAACGTTCCAGCAGATGCAGGAAGCGCTTGAGGCAAGCGGAACAGAGATCGTCACGGTCGCATTGAGACGTTGCAAGCTGGACGGAAAACCGGAAGAGAATATTTTTAACTACCTCGACAGAAATAAATACTGGCTTCTTCCAAATACTGCCGGCTGTTACACTGTTAAAGATGCAATTTTAACATCACAACTTTCACGCGAAGCGCTCGATACAAACTGGGTGAAGCTGGAAGTCTTGGGAGACGAAAAAACTCTTTTCCCCGATAATGAAGGGCTTTTAGAGGCCGCAAAAACTTTGGTCAAAGACGGGTTTACAGTTTTACCCTATTGTCTGGACGACCCGATTGTTTGTAAAAAATTGGAAGACATCGGTTGCCCGGTTGTCATGCCTTTGGCGGCACCCATTGGCTCCGGAATGGGGATCCGAAATCCTACAAACCTGAAAATAATTCTAGAGACAGTAAAAATCCCCGTTATTGTTGACGCGGGCGTCGGAACTGCATCAGACGCGGCGGTTGCGATGGAACTCGGCGCTACTGCGGTTCTCATGAACACCGGAATTGCAGGCGCAAAAGATCCTGTGAAGATGGCGAGTGCAATGAAATATGCGATCGAAGCCGGAAGATTATCTTTCGAAGCGGGAAGAATCCAAAAGAAACTCTATGCCACAGCATCAAGCCCGTTGGAAGGAGTCGTGAGAAGCTAATGTCTGCACAACTATCTGAAGCACGCAAAGGTAAAATCACAAAAGAGATGGAAGTTGTCGCAAAGATTGAATCTCTCGATGCAGAGTTTGTTCGAAAAGAGATAGCCGACGGCCGCCTGATAATACCTGCGAACATAAATCATAAAAATCTGAAACCTGCCGGCATTGGAATTGCCACACGCTGTAAAATAAATGCAAACATCGGAAACTCCCCCCTCTCATCTGATTACACTCACGAGATGAAAAAACTGGAGATTGCATTGAAATACGGATCCGACGCAGTGATGGATCTATCCACCGGCGAGAGGATTAATGACATCAGGCGGGCAATTATTGACAACTCCCCTGCCCCGGTCGGCACCGTTCCGGTTTATCAGATTGCCGAATTGAAAGATAATTTTGAAGATATCACGGTCGACGAGATGTTTAATGTGATTGAAGAACAGGCATCGCAAGGCGTTGACTTTATGACGATCCATGCAGGACTTCTTCGTGAACATATTCCGCTGGCATGCAAGAGACTCACAGGGATTGTGAGCCGCGGCGGATCTCTCATGACAAAGTGGATGATGAGGAATAAAAAAGAGAATCCTTTCTACGAGCATTTTGATCGTCTTCTTGAGATCTGTTATAAATATGATGTCAGCCTCAGTATTGGCGACGGCCTCAGGCCCGGTTCACTTGCTGACGCATCTGATGAAGCACAGTTTGCCGAGCTGGCAACGCTTGGCGATTTGGTGAAGAGGTGTTGGAAGGCAAACGTGCAGGTGATGGTTGAGGGGCCGGGCCATATCCCGTTCAATGAAATTGAGATGAATGTGAAGAAACAAATCAAGCTCTGTCACGGGGCTCCGTTCTATGTGCTTGGACCTATCGTCACTGACATCGCGGCCGGCTATGATCATATCGCAAGCGCAATCGGCGGAACGATGGCGGCATATGCAGGCGTATCGATGCTCTGTTATGTAACACCCAAAGAACATCTTGGCCTGCCGGAAGAAGATGATGTCAGACAGGGCGTTATCGCTCATAAAATTGCGGCCCATGCGGCAGACATCGCCAGAGGAAGAGTCGGCGCAAGAGATATGGACGATAAAATGTCCAAAGCACGCTTTGATTTCGACTGGAACACACAGTTTAATTCAGCGCTCGACCCAGATCGCGCAAAGGAATCCTTCTTGGCCTCTAATAAACAAACGAACCAAGGAACCAACGAACCAACGCACCATTGCAGTATGTGCGGCCCAAAATATTGCGCCATGAAAGGCTTTAAAGAAGCCATTGATAAGTAGTATTATCGTGCTATAATGCACCGGTCTTTAACAAACGAACAAACGAACAAACGAACAAACGTACCAAAAGGGGGATATATGTCAGAAAAAAGCTGTTGTTGTGCCGCTTCATTTCCTTGGCTATCGGGACTATTTGCCGCTCCGGCAATTGTGCACCTGATTCGTATCATTGCCGGCTGGGAAGTGATCTGGAACGGAAACGCCGTCGCCATAAAGACAAGCTGGATAGTCTTTATCGTGTGCGGCATCTTGAGCATGCTCTTCTGCTGGCTCGGAAATAAAAAATATAAGAAAGATGCCGGGACATCATCCGGCTGTTGCTCATAAAAGATGAAACAGGCAGGTTTTACATTGCAAGAGAGGGCTCTTCGCGCCCTCCTTCGCTGGTGGTCGGGTTTGTTCCTTCTGGCCCTTATCGCCTTTGCGGTTTTTCCGCGTGAGATAATCTTCAGGTTGAACGCAATCGGTCACCACATCTTTGGTGTCAATGCGCTTCCGATGGATCTTCCGTCGGAACATTTCTGGCAAGTTCTCGCGGTGGCGCTCCTCGCAATTCTCACATGGATGTCGTTTATGGCCCAGTATGATATCAGACGCTACCTTGTGTACGTTCCGGTGATAATATTATCAAAACTCGCATCAACAATCGGTTTTCTGATCGCTTTTTTCACCGCCGGCGGACATTTTGCATATCTGGCGGGCGCCATCGTTGACGGGTTGATATTTTTGATTACTTGGTTTTACTATCACAGGACCGGCGTCAGCAGGTCATTCTAGAATATGTGGCAACTACAAATCATAGAATCACTTCTAAAAGAGATTCATAAAAATAAGCACATCAAACTCATCGTAAAACAGGCCGAAGCGGTGTACGCCCGGCTTCTATCGAAGGTGAAAATTAAAGATGAGTTCGGTATGGATCCGGTCCTGATCGACATGGTCAGGCCGATGTTTGAGTTTCTTTATAACGAGTGGTGGCGAGTTGAAGTTTCGGGGATATCAAATATACCGCCCAAAGGACCGGCCATCATCGTCGCAAACCACTCCGGGGTGCTCCCATATGATGCGGTTATGCTGAACATGGGGGTTTTTAATAAGCACAGAAGAAAGAGGAATGTGAGATTTCTGGTTGCCGACTTTGTGGATAATTTCCCCGTCGTGAGTCAGTTCATTCAGCGCGCCGGAGGGGTAAAGGCAAGCCGCGAAAACGCGGAGAAGCTCCTCAAAAAAGGTGAATTGGTCTGCATCTTTCCAGAGGGCACAAAGGGCGTCGGGAAATTATATGAAGACAGATATAAATTGCAGACATTCGGAAAGCGCGGAGGCGTCATCAGACTAGCCGCAAAGACCGGTGCACCGATAATCCCATGTTCAATTATTGGGGCCGAAGAGATTCACCCGATCATCTGGAAATCTGAAGAGCTTGGGGAAAAATTAGGCCTCCCCTTCTTTCCTGTCACACCGACATTTCCGTTGCTTGGCCTGCTCGGTCTGATTCCGTTTCCGAGTAAATGGAAGATCGTCTTTGGGAAACCTATAAAGTATAAAAAGTCCGAGAAGAGATTTGTAAAATTATCCAGCGAACTCCGAACCCACCTGCAGGCAATGATTGATGAAGCTATGTAGCCAGGATCTCTCTAGTTAGCCTTTTCCCCAATTCTACACCAGGCTGATTGAAGGCGTCGACACCATAAAGGTGGCCGGCGAATGCAGTCTGGATCTGATACATCATAAAGAACTGGCCGATTGCATAGGCTGAAAGTTCGGGAAGTGTCACGGTGATATTGGGCCGCTTTGCTTTAGTCAGCGCCATGGCTGTCGCCTTCTGCTCCGCGCGCAGGACATCGCCCAAATCTTTTCCGGCTATATACGAAAAGTCTGCGGCCAAATCCTTTGGGATACTAAGTTTTGATCTGAATTTATCAACGCCGACAACTGTTATCACCTTGTCATTCGGCCCTTCCATATAAAGTTGCAACTGTGAATGCTGATCTGTAACACCCAGCGCCTTCACGGGTGTAGGGCCTCTGCCGTCCTTGCCAAGACTCTCTGCCCAAAGTTGCGCATACCAGTCGGCAATCAGAGAGAGCGAGTCGGCATATGGCATCATGACCGAGATTGGCTTTTTCTTTTCTGTATCCATCAGATAATGGATCGTCCCGTTTTTCAGTGCCGGATTTTTCTCCAGATCTTTTGTTGAACAGGTTGCGGCCATATCTGCTGCCCCTTTGAGCATTGCCTTGATATCAACGCCAACACATGCCGCGGGAAAGAGTCCGACCGATGATAAAACAGAAAATCTCCCACCCACATCAATCGGCACCTCGAGGCTCGACAAGCGCTCTTCTCTCACCATCTTTCTCAGCAGTCCATTCAAAGGATCTGTCGTGACAATCACATGGTCCTTCCACTTTTTTACACCCACTTTTTTGATTAACAATTCTTTAACAAGATAAAACTGGGACGCGGTCTCCGTGGTTTTGCCGGACTTGCTGATCACATTCACACATGTCGATTTCCAGTCAAGCATCTCAAGGAGTGACCCAAAATAATCCGGGTCTATATTGTCGCACACAAATAATTTCGGATGTCCGCGGCGCGCCTTGGAGTCCAACATATTGTAGTGAGGCGGCAGGAGTGCCCGCGCAACTGCCCGCAAACCCAGAGCTGACCCGCCAATGCCCAGGACCACCAGACTCTGAAACCTGTTTTTTGTTTCGCCGGATATTTTCAAAATCTCTTCTGCTGTTTTGGAATCACCGGGAAGATTCATAAAAGGAAAATTGAGACTAAAACTGTCTATCTTTTCTTTTACACTTTCCAAATCACTCGCAGAAATTCCATGCTCACCAACAGCATCCGACAACGCACCGGAAAAATCGATCTTCAAAGATTGCATAATATTTATCCCCCTCGCAAAATAAAAGCCGCCCACCCTTCTTCATGAAAGGGCGAGCGGCTCTTTAAAATTCACTTCGCCCTATTTTTTCTTCTTTTCAACCGGCTTCTCAACCTGTTTTTCAACTTTTTCAACAGGATTCTTCTTTATGTCGAGCGTCGCATAGACCTGCTTCTTGATTGCGCTCATCAGTTTCGGGTTCTCTTTCAGGGAGACAATAGTGTTGTCGCGTCCCTGTCCGATCTTTTCATCGCCGAACGAATAAAAAGCTCCGCTCTTCTTCACGATATCGCTATTCGCCGCCAGATCCAGAATGTCTCCGTATTTGTCGATCCCTTCTCCGTAGCGAATATCAAACTCTGCCTGTCTGAAAGGCGGAGCAACCTTATTCTTCACAACCTTGACACGCGTGCGACTGCCGATAATGGCTTCACCTTGCTTCAAGGCCGCGATACGCCTGATGTCCAGCCTGACGCTCGAATAGAACTTCAGGGCATTGCCGCCGGTCGTTGTTTCGGGGTTTCCGAAGAAAACGCCGATCTTCATCCTCATCTGGTTGATGAATATGAGAAGCGTCTTGGACTTTGCTACCGCGGCGGTCAGTTTTCTGAGCGCCTGACTCATCAAACGCGCCTGCGCACCCATCTGTGAATCGCCCATTTCACCTTCCAACTCACTTCTGGGAACCAGCGCCGCAACTGAATCGACCACGATTACATCTATGGCGCCACTCCTGACAAGCGTCTCTACAATCTCCAGCGCCTGCTCGCCCGCATCCGGCTGTGAGATGAGAAGGTCTTCCGCCTTTACCCCCAGCTTGCGTGCATATTCTAAATCCAGCGCGTGCTCGGCATCTACAAACGCCGCTATTCCGCCCTCTCTCTGGGCCTCTGCCACCACCTGAAGTGACAGCGTTGTCTTTCCGCTCGACTCCGGCCCGAATATCTCCACAATACGACCCCTGGGCAATCCGCCAACTCCCAGCGCCATATCCAGCGAAGGTGATCCGGTTGATATGGACTTGATTACTCCGATCGCCTCGCCCATTCCCAGGCGCATGATCGAACCCTTGCCAAACTGCTTTTCAATTGCAGCAATGGCAACACCAATCGTCTTCTCGCGACTTCCAGCCGCTTCTGTCTGTACTGTCTCCATCTTTTCTTCCTTTCGTTGGGTAGGTCAGGATTAAGGTAAAAACCCCTCCCCCGTATTCGTACCCTAACCTTCCCCTAATACAAAACTCTTAACAGGAGTATAAACGGCCCCTGATTTTGTCAACACACTTTTGTATAGCGTGAGGTGATCTATCTTCACCTCGCCAAAAGTGATCGGTCCCAATTTCTCAATCAGTTTCATAAGGCCGCTCTGAATCTTGGTCGCTTTTGTCCTGCCCATCGTCAAATGCAGTCTGAATGCGCGTTCGTCCTTCTTGATCGGAAATTTCTTCAGATTGACTTCAATCATTTTCTGGAAATCGAGGACCTTATCTATCTCACCGATAAACCCCGCCCAGATAACCTTGGGGTATTTCCAATCCGGAAAAACACCAACCCCCGAACAGTCAAGAACAATGGGTTCGAATTTCTTTGTCACTTGTTCAACCGCATCACTAATCTCGCCAAGAAGGAGATCTTCATTGATCTCGCCAAAAAATTTCATCGTGACGTGCATGTTTTCGGTCGGAATCCAATTGACGCCCTTTTCTTTTTTAGAAAAGTCGTCAACAACCTTCGCCAGGACTTTTTTTACGTCTTCAGGTATATCGAACGCGAGAAATGATCTTATTTTCATAACAGTTTCGGTCGTTACAGTTGTTACAGTAGCTCCAGTCGCCTCCTCACCATATCAAGGGCCTGATAAGCAACCCACTTTTTAAACCATTCGCGACTCCGCGGCTGAACGTGCGAAGAATGCTCTATTTTTTCCGGCGTTGCAAGGGCAATATAAACAGTGCCGACAGGCTTCTCCTTTGTCCCGCCGGATGGGCCTGCAATGCCGGTCACAGCCACTGCGATATCCGCGCCGCTCTTCTTCAAAAGACCGGCCGCCATCTCTTTTGCGCATGCCTCACTCACAGCACCGTGTTTTTTTATCGTCGCCTCGTTCACACCCAGCGTCTGGATCTTTGACTCATTGCTGTAGCTGACAATTCCCCTTTCAAACCACTCGGACGCGCCAGGAACATTTGTGAGCATGTTTGCAATGTAACCACCGGTGCAGGATTCCGCAACCGCAAGTCTCATTTTTTTCTTTTTCAGCAGATCTCCGACGACAGATTCCATTGTGTCATCATCTGTCCCAAAAATATAGCCACCAATCCTCTCCCGAATTTTCTTTTCAACTTCATCCAATTGTTTAGTTGCATCTTTTCGATCAACGATAAACGATAAACGATCAACGAGCTTTATTTTAATCTCCGGAAAAGTTACCCTGAACGAGAGCCTCACATCGCCAAGCTCAATATCTTTTATCCTCTCATCAAGGCTTGCTTCCGGCATGCCGAAACATTTGAGAAACTTTTGATGGTACTCGCCTTTGGAATTCTTCTTGAGCCATGGCAGAATAGAATCTTCAAAGATCTGATACATCTCTTTTGGCACGCCGGGGAGGAAGAAAAATGTTGTGTTTTCAAATTTGACCTGAACACCAGGTGCTGTCCCAACGCGGTTTTGCAGTGGGACACCGCCTTCAGGCAGATAGGCCTGACGCTTATTATTTTCTGTGCATTCTCTTCCGGTCTTTTTAAAATAACCCTCAATCCCGCTCCAGACATCTTCATTGAAAATCATTTTACTGCCAAAGGCCTTGGTGGAAGCGGCGAGAGTGATATCATCCACCGTCGCACCGAGACCACCAGTCACAAATACAACATCGGCCCGTTCAGCCGCAAGCAGGCAGGCATCGACGATCGCATCTTCATCGTCACCAATTGAAATATTCCATACAACTTTATGATTCAACCTCCAACAACGGTCTGCAATCCATGTGCAATTCGAGTCGACAATATTGCCGCTCATGATCTCATCGCCGGTTGTGATTATTGCAATTTTCATACTTAGTACTCTAGTACGCTAGTACGCTAGTACGCTGGTACGTTAGCAAAAAACTATAGAAAGTAATTTATAACTGAAAGAACAACTAAAGTATACACTCCGGCAAGGACATCGTCCAACACAACGCCGAGTCCGCTCGTTAAATGCCTGTCAATTTTTCTGATCGGAAACGGTTTCCAGATATCGAAAATTCTAAAAAGAACAAATCCCAAAACCACTGTGATCGGATCCCATGTCGAACCGATCATCGCAACCAAAAATCCTGCGACCTCATCAATCACAATCTTCCCCGAATCTTTTTCACCAAAAACCCATTGAGCAAGACCCGAAATCCACGATGCAAAAAAAATAAATGCTAACACAAAAATCAGATATTGGACTGTCGGAAGGCTGTAGACAAATCTGAAAAGCAGGACTCCAACCAATGTGCCAAAAGTGCCGGGTCCGATAGGAATATACCCGACTCCAAGGGTTGAAAATAGCTTAATTATTACTCTCATTTTGGACCTCAATCAAAATTAGCATCTGGGTTATTAAAATACAAGGACGAATAAAGCAAGCCCTGTGCCAGACCAATTCCTCAATAATTACAACATGTAAAGATACACCTGAGGTAACTGATTGATCAGATTTCGTCTATTCTGATGGGTTAATGGCAACCCACCCGCTTTGATGTCAAATGGTGAAAGTTCGTCTCATAAGCCACTTTTTGAAGTCGTCTCTACTTTTGAACGACTCAGATATATCAATGTAAACAAGATGTTATAGAAGAATTGGCGCATAAATCGAGGTGAAATTTCATTATGATAGGATTTTGACTAGGAACCACTTGTTTATCATATTGATAGAGTTTCTCATTTATAACCTGTTGAAATCATAGGTATTTTTTCTGATCAAGGTGGCACGGCGCTTGCTGTATAGAGTGTCGTGATAACTAACTCGAAAGGAGTACAACTTATGAAGACGACAAAACTAGCAATGGTAATGATTCTTGCGATAGCCGTATCCGGCTGTCACAGCGGCATTATCGGTACATGGCAAGATCAGGCCAAAAAACAGGAAGCCGGCATTGCCGGCAATCCACTAGACGGACTGCCCGAACTGCCTGAAGTGGCACCCGCGGCTAAGAGCATGTTTGAAATGATGCCCGCGATGGATGCAATTGGCGTCTTGAAAATAGACGACTTTGCAACCAGCCCGTTTATCCCGATAGCACTTGGTGGATTGGCGTCAGCAATCCAGAGCGGCGGAGGAATGGGGTTACTCAAAGGCCTCTCAACTGCAAAAGAGATGCTCGACACAAACTATACAAATTTCATCCTGATGGGGCTAAAAATGAAATGGGTTGAAAGAGACATGATTAAAATCTTCGGATTTGATGATGATGAGCTTGATTCAATGAAAATCGGTATATCCGATGCTGATGTTGCAGCCGGCGGAACACACCCCGAAGGCGGTATCATAATTGCAAATTCTGTGACAGAACAGAGAACAAATCAGATCTTTCAGACCATCCTCTCACTGGCCGGAGGCAAGAATAGAAGCATAGTCAGGAACGAAATTTCTTTTAGAGCCATTGGAATGGACCTCTGCGACAATGGCGACAATCAGAAGTGTGAAGAAACAGAGTTTCTCGTTACAAAGCTGGATGAAAAGACTGTCGTCATGGGAACCGGCAAAACTTTCAACGACTTCATCAATAATTATGTTGAAAATACAAGCGGCGGCTTGACGGACTCTAATCTCTGGAAGGTATTCCAAACATTACCTGCGGAAGTTAGCATGGGCGTGGCACTCAGCGTTCCGCTGACAGAGACTTTAGAAACAATGCTTGATGACGAAAAATTCGCAGATTTTAAAGACAAGTTCTATGCAATGTACATTGGAGAAAAACTTCCAAGCCAGTCCAGTATGGCGCTTGGTATAGCTTTTGGCGGTGCAGTCAGCATCACTGCCAAGGTGTTTGCATTTGATGATCTCTCAAAGCCCGCGATGCACTTTAGTCTGGGCGTCAGTGAAGATATGATGAGAGCGCTCAATATCGGTCAGCTTGCGGCAAAATTGCCGGATATGTTTGATGATAAAGATGATGCCGATATAAGCCTATGGATTGAAGGTAATAATAGTTATATTGTTGCAACACCCGGAACAACAGCATCTATAACGGTAAAGGTAGAAAGAAATGGTTATGATGGTGAAGTCGCTTTCGGTTATGATGCTGGCGAATCGGGAATCACGATGATGTTTGAAGAGACAATAGAAACAAATGGCACAATGACGGTTCCGATTACAGTTCAAATGCCACAAACCATAGGATCCGGAGCATATGATGTTGATATCACCGCTTCAGCAGGAGAAACGGTTCAGAGAACAAGATTGAACATAGCCGTGAGTGGTCCGATCTGCTCGGGTTCATACGTTGTAACAGTCAAAGGTGAAACAAGTGATTCAAATTATGAAACTATCCAGGCAGAAGGATCCGGAAATTACATTATTGATGTTAATAATTATAATTTTTCAGGGAGTGTTGAGTTGTCTGCAGTGACTTCCAAGGCAGGATTCGAACCCACCGTGACGGTAACACCAAATCCGTTAATATTAAACGGTGATGATATATCAGCAACAGCAACAATGACGATCGCCGTACCAATCGGCACAACTCCCCTATTATACCCAATGAGCTTAAACGCCACCAACAGTGAATGTAATAAAACTTCGAATTCAGCATTTATAGTGTCTGTCGTCGAAGCACCACCGGCTCCATGATTTCCATTTGACGAAATCAAACACAAGATATAGCCTTAGGCCATGCCTAAGGCTTTTTCTTTATTTGCGTGCCAGAATTGCGGGGCCCAATCTCCAAAATGGATCGGCAGGTGTCCTGAATGCTCTCAGTGGAATACTTACATTGAAGAAGCGGCGGCAAAAGAGGTGAAGCCGACACGCACCAAGATATCTTCCGCAACAGATAACAGCCCAAAGTCTCTCCCTGAAATCTCAAGTGACGCAAGTGATCATGTGCCGGTTGGGATTGCTGAACTTGACCGCGTCCTTGGCGGCGGGCTTGTGCCGGGTTCTGTCACACTCATCGGCGGCGACCCGGGAATTGGAAAATCCACAATAGTCCTTCAGGCGCTAGGATCTTTTGCCAACGCACCAACGAACGAACGCACTAACGCACTGTATATCTCCGGCGAAGAGTCTGCTTCTCAGATAAAAATGCGTGCCGATCGCCTCAAGGTTAATCATGAAAAAATATACATCCTCACAGAGAACTGTCTTGAAATCCTCCTTGAAGAAATTAAGAAACTGAAACCGTCTGTTGTTATCGTCGACTCAATCCAGACCGTCTATTCAAATAATATCACCTCCGCACCGGGGACCGTGAGTCAGGTGAGAGAGTCGGCAGGACAACTTCTATATCTCTCCAAAGCCACCGGCTTTTCAACCATACTCGTCGGCCACGTCACAAAAGACGGATCGATTGCCGGCCCGAAAGTTCTGGAGCACATGGTTGATACAGTTTTATATTTTGAGGGCGAGCGCGGTCATCCGTTCAGACTGCTTCGTGCAGTGAAAAATCGTTTCGGCTCAACAAATGAGATCGGTGTGTTTGAGATGACAGGCAAAGGACTGAAGGAAGTTCCAAATCCATCCAGCCTGTTCCTTGCTGAACGTCCGGAAGGAACCGCCGGTTCGGTTGTCGTTGCATCATTAGAGGGATCAAGACCCGTGCTGGTAGAGATTCAGGCGCTCGTTTCATCTTCCGGCCTTGCAATGCCAAGAAGGACCGCAATCGGAATCGATCAAGGGAGGGTTGCTCTCCTCATCGCAGTTCTGGAAAAGGTCGTTGGAATGAGCCTCAGCAATCAGGATATATTCTTAAACGTCGCGGGCGGCCTCAAGGTGAATGAACCGGCAGTTGACCTTGGAATCATCTCGGCAATCACATCCAGTTTCAAAAACAAGCCCGTTGATCCACACACATTATTACTAGGCGAAGTCGGCCTGACCGGTGAAGTGAGGGCCGTCTCCGGAATGGAGATCCGCCTCGCCGAGGCCTCAAAGATGGGCTTCAAACATGCCATCATCCCCCGCACCAACACCAAAACGAAGGTCCCAAAGGGTATGGAAGTGATCGGAATCAGCACCGTTTCCGGGTGTCTAGACCTACTTTGATGGGGCATTCGCCCCCCGAAAACAGCGTATATAGTATATGGTATATAGTATGTAGCGAAACATTAAATGTTATAATCTATTAATATTATTAGCTTTTACTATATACCACATACGACATACTATATACGAAAATTGGCGCGGTTTTTGCTTAATAAGACACCGGTATATGGCTATCGATAATTTCAAATATAAGAATTCAATAGGGGTTGTTCAGCCGAAGGATATGGACCAGAAGACCGTCGGGTCCAATTATGGCGACAGATATAAAATAAAAGCCCAAAGCCCGAGACAAGGCGGCATGCAGATACAGCGTGCCAAGGACTTTTTTGACGTCACCCCGTCTGATGAATTCTCCGCAAATGCTACCTTCGAGAGAGGTAAAAAGGTTCCCGCAATCAGGCGTATCGAGAACGGCCGCGCTCACAAATATACCCGCTCAACAGATGACGCGCGTTTGAAATTCCTGGAAAATCTCATTGCAGGACCCGCCCAAAACAGCAGGCCTCCAAAAGTAAAAGTCTAGTAAACTTCAACACTTACAATTGGCGCCGGATAATACTGCATTTTTTCGGTCTATTCCAAAAATGGACTTGCCATGCCATGCCCCTTATGCTAGCAGTAGCGCCCGTTGCAATGGTTGCAACCAAAGCGTCAGATAAGGATTTGATATGAGAGAGAAAATTCACCCGAACACAAAAGAGATCAAGATTTCCTGTGCATGCGGAAATGTGATCACCACTGAGTCGGCACTAAAGAGCGATTTTAACATCGAAATCTGTTCAGCCTGTCATCCCTTCTTTACCGGAAAGCAGAAGATTGTTGATACCGCCGGAAAAATTGAAAAGTTCAAGAAGCGTTATGCTTCTTTTAATAAGGACAAGGCTGCAACTAAAAAAGACAAGCAGTAGATTGCTAATTTTTTGGCCTTCTCACGCCAATGTCCCCCTCAAGACATTCAATGCGTGATGGCCATACGAACCCATTGGCCGCTAACCCGGCCAGTGGGTTTTGTTTATATGTTTAAAAAGCTAGATCAGGTTGAAAAGAGATTGGACGAACTCACAGGCGAGTTGTCAAAGCCGGGGATCACCCAAAATCAGGAGTTATACCAGAAACTGGCGAAGGAGAGATCCGACCTCGCCCCGCTCGTTGAAACATACCTTCAATATAAAAAAGCCCTTCAGGATCTTCAGGACAACAAACACATTCTCGATACCGACAGTGATAAAGAATTAAAACAGCTTGCTAAAGATGAGATTGCGGGGATGGAAGCGGAGGTGGAGAGGCTGACTCAGGCCTTGAAGATTCTGCTTATCCCGAAAGATCCCAACGACGAGAAGAATGTGATATTGGAGATTCGCGCCGGCACCGGCGGTGAAGAGGCCGCCCTATTCGTTTCTGATCTCTATCGAATGTATACAAGATATGCCGAAATAAAACGCTGGAAGGTGGAGGTTATGGATTCGAGTCCGACCGGAATCGGCGGCCTGAAGGAAATCACCCTGATGATCAGCGGCGCAAACGTTTATAGCAATCTGAAATATGAAGGCGGCGTCCACCGCGTGCAGAGAGTCCCAAAGACCGAGGCAAGCGGGCGAATTCACACATCTGCGGTTACTGTTGCGGTTCTGCCTGAGGCGGCCGACGTTGAAGTTACTATCAATGAAGGAGATATTGAGACCGATGTCTTCCGTGCGAGCGGCCCCGGTGGTCAGGGGGTCAACACAACCGACTCTGCGGTGAGAATCACGCACAAACCGTCCGGCCTTGTTGTGGTTTGCCGCGAAGAACGCTCGCAGATAAAAAATAAGGCAAAGGCAATGAAGTTGCTAAAGAGCCGCCTTTTGGAGCAAAAGCAGAGGGAGCAGGATGAGGCGATAAGCAAGACGAGAAAATCTTTTGTCGGAAGTGGCGATCGCAGTGAAAAGATTAGAACCTACAATTTCCCGCAGAGCAGGGTCACGGACCATCGAGTGGGGCTTACCATACACCAGCTTGATCAGGTTTTAGACGGCAAGTTAGACGAATTCATCACCACGCTACGGACACATTATCAATCAGAGGCGATGAAAAGTAGTGCTTAACTTTATTGTCCGCAGGTCTGTATGTCGACAAGTCTACAGGTCATCACTTGCAGACATGTTAACCTGAAGACCTGCAGACCTAGAGACAATTTATGGATACCTGGACAATATTACGCCTACTTGAATGGACTGCAGAATTTTTCAAAAAACATGAAATCCCGAATCCGCGCCTTGATGCAGAGCTTCTCCTTTCGCACGTGCTTGGAAAAAAGCGAATAGATCTCTATTTAGCATTTGATGAAACAGTCGGCGCGGGAGACCTTACAAGATTCAAGGAATTAATTCAGCGCCGCCAGAAAAGAGAGCCGCTTCAATATATCACAGGTGTGCAGGAATTTTTTGGCGTCCCGATCAAAGTCACGCCGGATGTCCTTATCCCCCGCCCTGAGACTGAGATCTTGGTTGAAGAAACATTGAAATGTCTTAGCCAACGTACCAACGTACCAACGTACCAACGTACGATTTTGGATCTATGCACCGGCAGTGGTTGTATCATCGCCGCACTTGCGAATGAACTACCTGACGCCACTTTCACAGGCATCGATATCTCCGAAAAAGCTATCGCGATTGCGAAAGAGAATACGCAAAAATGGTCCAACCGTGTAGAATTCCTGCAAGGCGATTTGTTTTCGCCTTTACTAACGCACCAACGTACTAATGCACCAACGTACGACGTTATCACATGCAACCCCCCCTACATCCCCTCCCCCGACTTCGCCACACTTCAAGAAGAGGTAAGGGATTATGAGCCGAAAGAGGCGCTCGTATCCGGCGACGACGGACTGGATATCGTTAGAGTCATCATCACCGAAGCTCATCACCATCTGAAACCGCACGCCCCACTGGTTATGGAGATTGGAATAAATCAGGCGAGCGCGGTCAAAGAATTTATTGAAAGTGCCGGTAAATATGATACTCCAATATTCATAAAAGATTTTTCGGGAATCGACAGGATCGTCATTGCAAACAAATTATGATGTATAAATTTCTCATAGAAGGCGGCACGAGGCTTGAAGGGAGCGTGAAGGTCAGCGGTGCTAAAAATGCCGCCCTCCCCTGCATGGCCGCAACTATTCTGACCGACGGAGAGAGTAAGCTTGATAATATTCCGGACGTGGCCGACATCCGCACGATGCAGGAACTGTTGGAACATATTAAGAAGGAACCGGTCGCTCCATATGAAATTGTCAAGACGATGCGTGCGTCATCGCTGATACTCGGCCCGATGCTGGCGCGTTTCGGCAAGGCCAAGGTTTCACTCCCCGGCGGATGTGCAATCGGCGCCCGTCCAATGAATCTGCATCTCTCAGCGCTTGAAGCGATGGGGGCAGAGGTCTCTTTTGATGATGGTTATGTTATTGCAAAAGCGGGCCGGCTCAAAGGTGCCAAAATCAACTTCAATACAGTGACCGTCACCGGCACGGAAAATATTATGATGGCGGCGGTCCTTGCAGATGGCCAGACCGTTCTCATCAATGCCGCGCGCGAGCCTGAGGTTGTGGATCTGGCAAACTATCTTAATAAAATGGGTGCCAAAATCTCAGGGGCTGGCACTGATACAATTACAATAAACGGCGTAGGTCGTCTTTCACATGCCACACACACAATTATTCCGGACAGAATTGAAGCGGGCACTCTTGCATGTGCGGCGGCAATCACCGGCGGAGATGTGACGGTTGAAAACTGCCCCTCAACATTACTTGAGGCGACGCTCAACAAATTACAAGAAGCAGGATGTACCGTTCGGAGCTCGGAGCTCGAAGCTCGGAGCTCGCAGGACACTTCCAAAAACGAAAACCGAGGCTTTAGAATTCAAGCACCAAAAAAA